>NZ_DAOKZA010000037.1:0-37540 GCF_035325925.1 Azohydromonas sp.
GTCGCCGCAGCACGCATCGTCGCGGACCTGAAAACGAGTTGTTCAGGGCCGACTAGTGCAGCGGTGCGCGGCGCTCGGCGCGCCGACGGCGGTTGCCCACGTGCAAAGGCCGCCCGCAGGCGGCCCGGTCGGGGCGGCGCGATGCGCCGGGGCGGCGGCCGCGCGCTTCAGACCTCGAAGTCGGTCAGCTGCCTGCCGGCGGCGAGTTCGGCGCGCAGCCACTTCGGCTGCAGCCCGCGCCCGGTCCAGGTGTCGCCGGTGGCCGCGTTGCGGTACTTGACCGGTGCCTTGCGCCCGCTGGCCGCCTTCGTGGCGGCGGCGCTGCGCGTCGACAGGTCGGCCACGGTGAGTCCGTGTTCGGCCATCAGCGCCTTGACTTTGGCGATCGCGTCGGCGCGTTCGCTGCGCTGGGTTTCGACGATCTGGCGTTCGATTTCGGCCTTCTGGGCCAGCAGTTCCTGCAACGTGGGCATGGACATCTCCGCGAAAAACGACAAACGGCGCCGCGGATATTACCGCCGTGGCGCCGTGTCGGTGAATCTGCGCAGAGAATCTGTTGCCGGTATCAGCGATACCCCACCCGGTCGAGCATCTGCTGCACGCGGGTTTGATTCTTGCCGGCCACGGCCACCGGAATCGTTTCGGCACGGAACTCGCCGAGCGCGGCCAGCGCCGGATTCGTCACCTTCACGCTGGCCACCGCGGGCCATTCGTTGTTGCCGTCGGCGAAATAGCGCTGCGCGGCGTCGCCGGCGAGGTATTCGAGGAACGCCACCGCCGCGTCGCGGTTCTTCGCGTGCCGCGCGACCGCAGCGCCGGCGATGTTGACGTGCGTGCCCCAGGTCGACTGGTTCGGGAACACCACGCCGACCTTTTCGAGCACCGCGCGGTCCTCGGGCTTGGTCGAGCGCATCAGCCGCGCCAGGTAATAGCTGTTGGTCAGCGCGATCGCGCATTCACCGCTGGCCACCGCGCGAATCTGGTCGGTGTCGCCGCCCTTGGGCGCGCGGGCCATGTTGTCGACCACGCCCTTGAGCCACTGCTCGGTCTTTTCGGCGCCCAGGTGCTCGACCAGCGAGCCGAACAGCGACAGGTTGTACGGATGCGAGCCCGAACGAGTGCAGACCTTACCCTTGTGCTTCGGGTCGGCGAGTTCCTCGTAGGTATCGACGTCGGCGCGTGCGACGCGGGTCTTGTCGTACACGATCACGCGCGCGCGCGTCGACATGCCGAACCAGTGGGGGCCCTGGCCCGAATCCTGCCCGCGCAGCGTCGCGGGAATGCGCGATTCGAGCAGCTGGCTTTTTACCGGCTGGAACAGGCCTTCGGATTCGGCCGTCCACAGCCGCGCCGCATCGACGAGCAGCACCACGTCGGCCGGGCTCGCGCTGCCTTCGCTCTTCAGCCGGGCGAGCACACCGGCATCGTCGGCGTCGACACGCTGGATGCGGATGCCGGTGGCCTTGGTGAAGTTCTCGTACAGCGCCTCGTCGGTCTGGTAATGGCGCGCCGAGTACAGGTTCAGCACCTTGTCCTGCGCCCAGACCGCGGGCGCGGCGACGGCCAGGCCGAGGGCGACGGCGCCGACGGCGCGGCCGAGTTTGGCGAACGGGTTCATGCGGGGCTCCTGCGGCAGGGGTGACAACTGCCGGGAGTGTACTTCACAACACGAATGATTCGTGTTTAAGAAAGATCAAGAACCGACGACGCCGGCGTCGCGGCGGCGCAGCGCCCCGGGCGCGACCCGCCACGCGCCTATTGCGACGGCGGCACGTAGCCCGCGGGCTTGTCGGCGCCGGCGCCGAAGAAGAACTGCTCCATCTGCCGCGCCAGGTACTGGCGCGCGCGCGCGTCGGCCAGGTTGAGCCGGTTCTCGTTGACCAGCATCGTCTGGTGCTTCTTCCACACCTCGAACGCTTCCTTGCTGACGTTGTCGTAGATGCGCTTGCCGAGTTCGCCGGGGTAGGGCGGGAACGCCAGCCCTTCGGCTTGCTTCTTCAGGTACACGCACTGCACCATGCGGGCCATCGCGATCTCCTTGTTCAGACGAGTCTCTTGACCAGCACCTGCGAGCGCCGGTCCCAGTTGTACTTGCGCTTGCGCGCCTCGGGCAGCCAGTCGGCGTCGACCGGGTGGAAGCCGCGCTTGATGAACCAGTGCATCGTGCGCGTGGTCAGCACGAAGATGCTGTCGAGCCCCATCGCGCGGGCGCGCTGCTCGATGCGCTTGAGCATGCGCTCGCCGTCGCCCTGGCTCTGCGAGTCGGGGGCCACGGTCAGCGCCGCCATCTCGCCGGTCTTCGCCTCGGGGTACGGGTACAGCGCGGCGCAGCCGAAGATGATGCCGTCGTGCTCGATGACGCTGTAGTTGGCCACGTCGCGCTCGATCTCGTGGCGTTCGCGGCGCACCAGCGTGCCGTCGCGCTCGAACGGCTCGATCAGCTGCAGGATGCCGCCGACGTCGTCGGGCGTGGCCTCGCGCAGGCTCTCGAGCTTCTCGTCGACGACCATCGTGCCGATGCCGTCGTGCGTGAACACCTCGCGCAGGATCGCGCCGTCGACGGCGAACGGCAGGATGTGCGAGCGCTCGACCCCGCCCTCGCACGCGGACACGCAGTGGCGCAGGTAGAACGCGGCGTCGGCCGGCCGCGTCGGCGCCGGCAGCGATGCCAGCAGGCGCTTGGCGTCGGCCAGCGCGAGCTCGGTGTCGATGTCGCTGTCGGGGTCGTCGGGCTTCTCGCGGATGCCCGGCAGTTCGGTGAGGAACAGCAGCTTGTCGGCCTTCAGCGCGACCGCGGTCTTCGTGGCGACGTCTTCCATCGTCAGGTTGAACGCCTCGCCGGTGGGCGAGAAGCCGAACGGCGACAGCAGCACCAGCGCGCCGATGTCGATCGCGCGGCGGATCGTCGCGCCGTCGACCCGGCGCACGATACCGCTGTGCATGAAGTCGATGCCGTCGACGATGCCCACCGGGCGCGCGGTCAGGAAGTTGCCCGAGACCACGCGCACGGTCGCGTTGGCCATCGGCGTGTTCGGCAGCCCCTGCGAGAACGCGGCCTCGATCTCGAAGCGCAGCTGGCCGGCGGCCTCCTGTGCGCTGTCGAGCGCGACTGCGTCGGTGACGCGGATGCCGTGGCTGAAGCGCGACGCGTGGCCCTTGGCCCGCAGCTGCTCGTCGACCTGCGGCCGGAAGCCGTGCACCAGCACCAGCTTGATGCCGATCGCGTGCAGGATCGCGAGGTCCTGCACCAGGTTGTTGAGCTTGCCCGCCGCGATGCCCTCGCCGGGGAAGCCGACGACGAAGGTCTTGCCGCGGTACGCGTGGATGTACGGCGCGACCGCGCGGAACCACGGCACGAAGGTGTGCGGGAAGACCAGGCTCATGACGCCGCGCATTGTGCCGCACCCCCTCGCGCGCGACGGCCGGCGCCTCCCACGCTCTCGGCGTTGACGCACCGCGGGCGGCCGCGCACCATCGCCGCCTCACGAACCGGGAGACCGACGATGGATGCCTACCAGACGCACGGCGCGTTCAGCTGGAGCGAACTGATGACCACCGACCCCGCGGCCGCGGCCGACTTCTACGGCCGGCTGTTCGGCTGGACGACGCAGGTGATGGACATGGGCAGCGGCCCGTACACCGTCGTCAAGTGCGGCGAGACCTCGGTCGGCGGCATCATGGGCATGCCGCCCGACGCCGGCGCGATGCCGCCGGCGTGGGGCTGCTACGTGACGGTCGACGACGTCGACGCGACCGCGGCGCGGTGCGGCGAACTCGGCGGCACGGTGCTGATGCCTCCCACCGACATCCCCACCGTCGGCCGCTTCGCGGTGCTGCGCGACCCGAGGGGCGGGGTGATCAGCGTCATCCCCTACGCCGGCGCCGGCGGAGGCCGGGGGCGGGGGGTGCGCGGCGGCGCGGGGATAATCCCGCCCCCGATGTCGCCGCCGCGCGCGAACCCCGTCCCGCCGATCACCTATCCCGAAGCGCTGCCGGTGTCGGCGCGGCGCGACGAGATCGCGCGCGCGCTTCGCGAGCACCCGGTGATCGTTGTCTGCGGCGAGACCGGCTCGGGCAAGACCACGCAGCTGCCGAAGATCGCGCTCGAGCTCGGCCGCGGGCTCGGCGCCGGCGGGCGCGGGCTGATCGGCCACACGCAGCCGCGGCGCATCGCCGCCGCGAGCGTGGCCAGGCGCATCGCCGAGGAGCTGAACACGCCGCTGGGCGAGGTGGTCGGCTACAAGGTGCGCTTCCACGACCGGCTGCACGGCGGCGCCAGCGTCAAGCTGATGACCGACGGCATCCTGCTCGCCGAGACGCAGTCCGACCCGCTGCTGCGCCAGTACGACACCATCATCGTCGACGAGGCGCACGAGCGCAGCCTGAACATCGACTTCCTGCTCGGGCACCTGCTGCAGATCCTGCAGGGGCCCGGGCCGAAGCGCCCCGACCTGAAGGTGATCGTGACCTCGGCGACGATCGACGCCGAGCGCTTCGCGAACCACTTCGCCGGCGCGCGCGGCCCGGCGCCGGTGATCCAGGTCAGCGGCCGGCTGTACCCGGTCGAGCAGCGCTGGCGGCCCTTCGACGACCCCCGCGCGCCCGGGCCGACGCCGGCGGCAGGCGGCACGCCGCCCGCCGGCCGGCCCGGAGCGCGGCGCGACGCCGACCTCGCCGACGCGATCGCCGATGCCGTCGACGAGCTGTGGCGCGAGGGGCCCGGCGACATCCTCGTGTTCCTGCCCGGCGAACGCGAGATCCGCGACGCCGCCGACCACCTGCGCAAGCACCTCGCGCACGGCCCGCGAAGCGGCCCGCCGCCGCAGATCCTGCCGCTGTTCGCGCGCCTGAGCCAGGCCGAGCAGGACCGCGTCTTCACGCCCGGCCACGGCCGGCGCATCGTGCTCGCGACCAACGTCGCCGAAACGTCGCTTACCGTGCCCGGGATCCGCTACGTGATCGACAGCGGGTTGGCGCGCGTCAAGCGCTACAGCTACCGCCACAAGGTCGAGCAGCTGCAGGTCGAGCCGATCAGCCAGGCGGCGGCAAACCAGCGCGCCGGGCGCTGCGGGCGCGTGACCGACGGCATCTGCATCCGCCTGTACGACGAGGCGTCGTTCGCCGCGCGGCCGCGCTTCGCCGACCCCGAGATCCTGCGCTCGTCGCTGGCCGGCGTGATCCTGCGCATGAAATCGCTGGGGCTGGGCGCCGTCGAGGACTTCCCGTTCCTCGAGCGCCCGCCGGGCAAGGCGATCGCCGACGGCTACGCGCTGCTGGCCGAACTCGGCGCCGTCGACGACGCGAACGAGCTCACCGCGATCGGCCGCGAGCTGGCGAAGCTGCCGCTGGACCCGCGCGTCGGCCGCATGATCCTCGAGGCGCGGCAGCGCCAGGCGCTGTCCGAGGTCGTCGTCATCGCCGCGGCGTTGTCCGGACAGGACGTGCGCGACCGCCCGCTCGAGCAGCAGGCCGCGGCCGACGAGAAGCACCGCATCTTCGACGACGAGAAGTCCGAGTTCGCCGGCACGCTCAAGCTGTGGCGCTGGATCGAGGCGGGCCGGGGTGTGCATGGCCATGCCGGCGAGAAGACCGACTCGCCCAAGCTGTCGAACCGGCAGCAGGAGCAGCGCCTGCGCGAGCAGTTCGTCAACCCGCGTCGTGTGCGCGAGTGGCGCGACATCCACGCGCAGCTGCACACCGTCGTCGCCGAACACGGCTGGCGGCTGAACACCGTGCCGGCGACCTACGAACAGATCCACTGCTCGTTGCTCGCCGGGCTGCTCGGCAACGTCGGCGTGAAGGCTGACGACGATGAGCACTACCTCGGCGCGCGCGGCATCCGGTTCTGGCGCCACCCGGGCGTGCACCTGAGCAAGAGACCCGGGCGCTGGATCGTCGCCGCCGAACTGGTCGAGACGACGCGCCTGTTCGGCCGCGGCATCGCGACCGTCGAGCCGAAGTGGATCGAGGCGATGGCCGGCCACCTGCTGAAGAAGCAGCTGCTCGAGCCGCACTGGGAGAAGAAGGCCGCCGAGGTGGTGGCGCTCGAGCGCGCGACGCTGTACGGCCTCGTGCTGTACAACGACAGGCGCATCAGCTACGCCAGGCTCGACCCGGCGGGCGCGCGCGAGATCTTCATCCGCGAGGCGCTGGTGGCCGGGCTCACCGACGACACCTGGGACACCCCGCTGCCGTTCTTCGCGCACAACCGCAAGCTGATCCGGCAGGTGCAGGAGCTCGAGCACAAGGCGCGCCGGCAGGACGTGCTGGTCGACGACGAGCTGATCTACGCCTTCTACGACGCGCAGATCCCGGCCGACGTCACCGGTGGCGCCGCGCTCGAGCGCTGGTACCGCGAAGAGGCCCGGCGCCGGCCGAACCTGCTGCAGCTCACGCGCGACGAACTGATGCGCCACGAGGCGGCCGGCGTCACGACGTCGGCGTTCCCGAGGGTCGTGCGCCTGGGCGGCGTCGACTGCGCGGCGGCCTACCTGCACGAACCCGGGAACCCGAAGGACGGGTTGACGGTGACGGTGCCGATCTACGCGCTGAACCAGGTCGCCGACGAGCGCTGCGAGTGGCTCGTGCCCGGGATGCTGAAGGACAAGGTGCTCGCGCTCGTCAAGACGCTGCCGGGCAAACCGCGGGCGCGCCTGCAGCCGCTGCCCGAGTTCGCGCAGGCCTTCGTCGAGGCGACGGCGTTCGGCGACGGCTCGCTCGTCGAGCGGCTGCTCGACGCGGTGCGCGGGCGCACGCAGCTGCCGGTGCAGCGCGCCGACTTCAAGCTCGAGCAGTTGCCGCCGCACCTGCTGATGAACCTGCGCGTCGTCGACGAGCACGGTCGCCAGCTCGGCATGGGCCGGCACCTGCCGACGTTGAAGGCCGAGTTCGGCGGCCAGGCGCGCAGCGCGTTCCAGGCGCTCGCGGCGCTGAAGCTCGGTGCGGCAATGCCTGCACCTGCGCCGCGCCCGGCCAGCGCCGCACCACCGGCGGCCGCTTCGCGCGGCGTCGTCGCCACCGTCGAGCGCCGCGCACCGCCGGTCGACCCCGCCGCCTACACCGCGTGGACCTTCGGCGAGCTGCCCGAGCTGATGGAGATCCGCAAGGGCGGCCAGACGCTGGTCGGCTTCCCGGCGCTGGTCGACCGCGGCACGCACGTCGAGGTCGAGGTCTTCGACGAGCCCGAGGTCGCCGCCGCGAAGCACCGCGCGGGGCTGCGCCGTCTGGTGGCGCTGCAGGTCCGCGAGCCGCTGAAGTACCTCGAGAAGCACATCCCCGACCTGCAGGCGATGGCGGCGCAGTACATGGGCCTGGGCACGCTCGAGGAGCTGCGCGCGCAGATCGTCGACGTCGCACTCGACCGTGCCTTCCTCGCCGAGCCGCTGCCCGCCGACGCGACGAGCTTCAAGGCCCGCGTGGACGAAGGGCGTGCGCGGCTGAACCTGATCGCGCAGGAGGTCGCGCGCCAGGCCGCAGCAGTGCTTGCAGGGCACGCCGCGGCCACGCGCAAGCTCAAGGACAGCCGCGCGCCGAAGGACGTCGCCGACGACATCGCGGCACAGCTGCAGCGGCTGGTGCCGAGGCGCTTTCTCGCCGAGACGCCGTGGACGGCGCTGCAGCACCTGCCTCGCTACCTGAATGCGGTCGTGCTGCGGCTCGACAAGCTGCGCGTCGATCCGGCGCGCGACGCGCAGCGCCTGGCCGAGGTGCGCGCGCTCGAGCAGCGCTGGCTGCGCCGCGTGGCCGAACTCAAGGGCCGGCGCGACGCGCGGCTCGACGAGTTCCGCTGGCTGCTCGAGGAACTGCGCGTGAGCCTGTTCGCGCAGGAGCTGCGCACCCCGCAGCCGGTGAGCGTCAAGCGGCTCGAGAAAGCCTGGGCCCAGCTGCAGGGCTGAGCGCCGCGGCTCACGGCCTGCCTGCGCAGGCCGGTGCGGCGCGAAGGGCCCGAGCGGTGCGACGCCGCGGCTTGCGAGGTGGCACGGTGCACGGGCCGACGACGTCGCGCACGCGACGGCTGTCATCGTTCGGTCAGCGTGATGTTCCATAATTCGAGGAATATCGAAATGCGTCGCGGCGTCGCGTCGCGGCCACGGAGTACGTCGACCATCATGCGAGTGGGCATCAACGGCATGGGCCGCATCGGCCGTCTGGCGCTGCGCGCCGCCTTCGGCGCCGCCGAGCGCCCCGAGGCCGACCCGCGTGCCGCCAACCGGCTCGACGTCGTGCACGTCAACGAGCTCAAGGGCGGCGCCGCCGCCACCGCGCACCTGCTGGCCTTCGACAGCGTGCAGGGCAGGTGGCGCGAGGCGATCGAGGCCGACGGCGACGACGCGATCCGCGTCGGCGGCCGGCGCCTGGGCTTCTCGTCGCACGCCGCGCCGGGCGGGATCCCCTGGGGCGACCTCGGCGTGGACCTGGTGCTCGAGTGCACCGGAAAGTTCCTCAGCCCCGAGACGCTGCAGGGTCATCTGGACCGCGGCGCCAGGCGCGTCGTCGTCGCCGCGCCGGTCAAGGTGGGTGACGTGCTCAACGTCGTCTTCGGCGTCAACCACCACCTGTACGACCCAGCGCGCCACCGCATCGTCACCGCCGCCAGCTGCACCACCAACTGCCTGGCCCCGGTCGTCAAGGTCGTGCACGAATCGATCGGCATCCGCCACGGGCAGATCACCACCATCCACGACCCGACCAACACGAACCTGGTGGTCGACGCGCCGCACAAGGACCTGCGGCGCGCGCGCAGCGCGATGCTCAGCCTGGCGCCGACGACCACCGGCAGCGCCACCGCGATCGCGCTGATCTACCCCGAGCTCAAGGGCAAGCTCGACGGTCACGCGGTGCGCGCGCCGGTGCTCAACGCGTCGCTGACCGACGCCGTGTTCGAGCTGCAGCGCGCCACCACCGCGGACGAGGTCAACGCGCTCTTCAAGGCCGCCGCCGCCGGGCCGCTGGCCGGCATCCTGGGCTACGAGGAGCGCCCGCTGGTCAGCGCCGACTACGCGCGCGACACGCGCAGCGGTATCGTCGACGCGCCGTCGACCCTGGTCACCGACGGCACGCTGCTCAAGGTCTACGCCTGGTACGACAACGAAATGGGCTACGCCTGCCGCATGGTGGACCTGGCGTGCCACATGCGTCAGCGGGGCACCTGAAGTGCGGTCGCCGATGCCCTGGCACCCCTGGGCTTGCGCTTGCGGCCCGTCGCTGGCCTTGAACGTCGGGTTTGCATGCGCGTGCCAAGGTCGCGCATGCCGAGGCCGGCGGGTGCCCTTGCCCTGCATGTCCCCCGCCTGCGGTCTTCGACCGGCGGCTCCTCCTTTACTTCCGGGCAAGGGCACCCACCGTCCTCGGCAGGCCACCGCACGGGTGTTCGACCGTCGAAGGCCGCAGTGCCTGCAAGCCGAGGACAGCGGGCTCCCTCCCACGGAAGTGAAGGAGCAGGGTCGGGCGCAGCCCGGCCCGGGGGACATGGAGTGGGAGGGAGCCCGCTGGCCTTGGCCCGCGCGACGGTCGCAAGCGAGCCGCCTCGCGCAGCAGACGCTCACCGGGTTCCGCAACGGGCCGCAGCCTGTCAAGGCTGAACAGTGATGCACGCAGGCACGCGCCACTACGCCCTCGTCACGGCCGCCTACTGGAGCTTCACGCTCACCGACGGCGCGCTGCGCATGCTGGTGCTGCTGCACTTCTACCGGCTGGGCTATTCGCCGTTCACGCTGGCCTTCCTGTTCCTGCTGTACGAGGCCGCCGGCGTGGTCGCCAACCTGGTCGGCGGCTGGCTGGCCACGCGCTTCGGCATCGCGCGCATGCTGGCGGTGGGTCTGGCCACGCAGATCACCGGTTTCCTGCTGCTGTCGGCGCTGTCGCCCGACTGGACGGCGGCGCTGTCGGTGGCCTGGGTCGTCGTCGCGCAGGGCATCTGCGGCGTGGCCAAGGACCTGACCAAGACCGCCAGCAAGTCGGCGATCAAGCTCACCGCCGGCTCGGCCAGCGGGCGCTTGTTCAAGTGGGTGGCCTTCTTCACCGGCAGCAAGAACGCGATGAAGGGCGTGGGCTTCTTCCTCGGTGGTCTGCTGCTGCAGGCCGTGGGATTCCAGCACGCGCTGTGGGCGATGGCGGCGCTGCTGGCGCTGGTGCTGGCCGGCGTGGTGGCCTTCGTGCCGCCGCTGATGGGCAAGAGCAAGGCGTCGACGTCGGCCAGGGAACTGTTCGCCAAGAACCGCGGCATCAACGCGCTGGCGGCGGCGCGCGTGCTGCTGTTCGGCGCGCGCGACGTGTGGTTCGTCGTCGGCGTGCCGGTGTTCCTCTACGCCTCGGGCTGGACCTTCACGATGGTCGGCGGCTTCCTGGCCGCGTGGACGATCGGCTACGGCGCGGTGCAGGCGCTGGCGCCGGCGATCGTGCGGCGCAGCGACGACGGGCTGAGCCGCGAGGTGCCGGCGGCGCGCCGGTGGTCGGCGGCGCTGGCCCTCGTGCCCCTGGTGCTCGCCGCGCTGGTCATCGCCGGCGTGCCGCACCTGGAGTGGGTCGTCGTCGCCGGGCTCGCGGTGTTCGGCGTCGCCTTCGCGGTCAACTCCTCGGTGCACTCGTACCTGATCCTGGCCTATGCCGGCAGCGAGAAGGCGGCCGAGGACGTGGGCTTCTACTACGCGGCCAACGCGCTCGGCCGCTTCCTCGGCACGCTGCTGTCGGGGCTGCTGTACCAGGGCTTCGGGCTGACCGGAGCGCTGGCGGGTTCGGCCGCGATGCTGCTGGCCTGCTGGGGCGTGACGCTCGCCCTGCCGCTGCGGCACCCGACGGCGCTGCAACCCGCGTCGTGATGAAGGAGGTCGACACGATGGATGAACACGATGCCGTCGCGGCGCTGGCCGCGCTGGCCCAGCCGGCGCGGCTGCGCATCTTCCGCGCGCTGGTCGGCGCCGCCCCGGGCGGGCTGACGCCGGGCGACCTGTCGGCGACGCTCGACGTGCCGGCGTCGACGCTGTCGTTCCACCTGAAGGAGCTGATGCACGCCGGCCTGGTGACGCAGCAGCGCGACGGCCGGCACCTGATCTGCCGCCCCGACATCGTGCGCATGAACGCGCTGCTGGGCTACCTGAGCGCGCATTGCTGCCACGGCGTCGACTGCGTCGCGCCCAGCGCCGCCGATGAGTCCTCCGGCTGCGCCACCTGCTGACCCCCCACCCCGGCCCGAGGAGCCTCGCGATGAAACGCTTTCACGTCCACGCCCGCGTCACCGACCTGGGCGCCGGCATCGCCTTCGACTCGAAGCTGTTCGGCACCGAGCCCACGCGCGTCGAGGCCGACGACGCCAAGTGGAAGCTCGACGACCCGCGCATCAACTTCGCCGTTTCGGCCCGCGGGGCGGCACCCGATGTCGACCACCTCGGATTCCAGGTCGACGACGACGGCGAGCTGGCCGAGCTCAAGGCACGCGCGCAGGCGGCCGACATGGCGCTGCTCGACGAAGGCCCGACCAGCTGCTGCCACGCGCGCAGCGACAAGCACTGGGTGACCGACCCGCAGGGCATCGCCTGGGAGCGCTTCCGTTCGCTGCACGACATTGCGGTCTTCCGCGAGGCGGCGGCGGCCGCGGGCGCGGCGCTCTGCGCCCCGGCGCAGACGGCCGAGCCCGCCGCCGAGGCCGTCGCGCGTTGCTGCTGACGGGCCGCATGAACGCCGCCCCATCCCGCGCGGCGGATGCCGTGGCCGGGCTCGGCCCCGATGCGTCCGCAGCGGACACTCGACCCTCGGTGGAGGTCCTCTTCCTGTGCACCCACAACTCGGCGCGCAGCATCCTGGCCGAGGCCATGCTCAACCACTGGGCGCGGCGGCTGGGCCGGCCGGTGCGTGCACAAAGCGCGGGCAGCGCGCCGGGCACCGCGGTGCAGCCGCTGGACATCGTCGTCACCGTCTGCGACGACGCTGCCGCCGAGAGCTGCCCGTACTTCGTCGGGCGCGCAGGGCGGCGGCCGGTCAGGCTGCACTGGGGCGTTCCCGATCCGTCGAGGGCCGAGGGCGACGCGACGCAACGCCGCCGCGCCTTCGAGCTGACGCGGCAGGCCCTGGGCTACCGCGTGCTGCAGTTGCTCGCGCTGCCCCTGCAGGACCTGTCCGCCACCGATCTCCAATCCGCACTGCGATCCATCGCAGGGAACTGACATGGGCCTGTTCGAACGCTATCTGACGCTCTGGGTCTCGCTCGGCATCGCCGCTGGCGTGGCGCTGGGCCTGACCGTGCCGGGCCTGTTCGAGGCCATCGCGGCGCTCGAGTGGGCGCACGTCAACCTCGTCGTCGCCGTCTTCATCTGGGTGATGATCTACCCGATGATGATCCAGATCGACTTCGCCGCCGTGCGCGAGGTCGGGCAGCGGCCGCGCGGGCTGGTGCTGACGCTGGTCGTCAACTGGCTCGTCAAGCCGTTCACGATGGCGGCGCTGGCGGTGCTGTTCTTCGAGCACCTGTTCGCGCCCTGGGTCGACCCCGCGTCGGCCAGCGAATACATCGCCGGCATGATCCTGCTCGGCGTCGCGCCGTGCACGGCGATGGTGTTCGTCTGGAGCCAGCTGGTGAAGGGCGACCCCAACTACACGCTGGTGCAGGTGTCGGTCAACGACCTGATCATGGTCGTCGCCTTCGCGCCGATCGCCGCCTTCCTGCTCGGCGTGACCGACGTCCACGTGCCGTGGCAGACGCTGCTGCTCAGCGTGGTGCTCTACGTCGTGCTGCCGCTGGTGGCCGGCATCGCCACGCGCCGGCGCTGGCTGCGTGACGGTCCGCAGGCGCTGGCGGCACGCGTGGCGCGCATCAAGCCCTGGTCGGTCGCCGGGCTGATCGCCACCGTGGTGCTGCTGTTCGGCCTGCAGGCCGAGACGCTGGTGGCGCAGCCGCTGGTGATCGCGATGATCGCGGTGCCGCTGGTGCTGCAGTCCTACGGCATCTTCTTCGTCGCCGCGCTCGGCGCGCGCTGGCTGAAGCTGCCGCACGACGTGGCGGCGCCGGCGTGCCTGATCGGCACCTCGAACTTCTTCGAGCTGGCGGTGGCGGTGGCGATCTCGCTGTTCGGTCTGAGCTCGGGCGCCGCCTTGGCGACCGTCGTCGGCGTGCTGGTCGAGGTGCCGGTGATGCTGTCGCTGGTGGCGATCGCGAACCGGAAGCGACACTGGTTCGGCGGTGCACGGGGCGCGGCCGGTGTTGCGCCGGCCGCCCGCTGAAGGATCCGTCATGTTCCGCACCGCACTGCTCGCCCTCGACCTGTCGCCCGCCGAGGGCCCTTTGCTCGGCTGCATGCCTGCGCTGAGGTCTTGGGGCATCGAGCGCGTCGTCGTCGCGCACGTGATCCGGGTCGGCTACGCGCAGGGGCCGCAGTGGCGCGAGGACGAGCGCGCCGTCGACCGCATCGAGGCCGGCGCCGCCCCGCTGCGCGCGGCCGGCCTGGCCGTGGAGGTGCAGGTGCGTGCCGCTGGCGTGCCGGCCGACGCGATCCTCGCCGCCGCTGCCGAGGCGGGGGCGGACCTGGTCGTCATCGGCTCGCGCAGCCACGACGTCGCGCAACGGCTGATCCTCGGCAGCGTGGCGCGCGAGGTCGTCCGCAAGGCCCGGCTGCCGCTGCTGCTGGAATGGGTACGTCCCAGTAATCGAAATACGAGTAGCTCAGCTGAAGCGATTCGGTGAAGTCGATGTTGACGTCGTCGAAGACGAGGTACTCGCACTCGCGGAGGCACTGAATCGTCTTCATGCCGTCCGCACTCCAGTGCCCAAGCTGGTCGTAGCGCTGGACGATCTCTCGGCGCGACCCGAACGGCAAGATCCCCTTGTCGTCCGCATGAAGACTCACCTCAACCTTGAACTGAACCGCACCGGGTTTCGAGGAGGCCTGTTGGCTTGAGTCAGACCGGTATGGTCTGACGGTGAATCGCGCCGGGCTTCGATGAGGCGCGTTGGCGTGGGTCGGACCGGCACGATCCGATCGCGGGACCCACGTGGCCGGTCGTCACGTCGAACGTCTTCGGGCTTGCGTCTTCGGGCTCGCGTCTACGGGCTCGCGCTGGCGGTGGCGGTGGCGATCTCGCTGTTCGGGCTGCACCCGGGCGCCGCTGGCGCCGCGTGGGTGACCGTCGTTCGCACAGCCGCGGTGCGAGCGCTGCCCCGTCGAATTGGTTGCTATTGACAACCGCATGCGCCTGCGGCAGACTGCCCGCCAATTGGTTGCGTATAGCATCTAAATGGACGCCTCCCCGCATCCCGCCGGCGAACTGCTGCGCGAGGTCGCCCGCCTGTACACGCGCGCACAGCGTGTCGTCGCCGACTGCTGTGGCACCACGGCCACGCAGTGCCATCTGCTGACCGAGCTGGGTCGCTCCGGCGCGCTGCCGATGTTCGAGCTCGGCCAGCGGCTGAGCCTGGAGAAGAGCTGGGTCTCGCGCGCCGTCGACGGCCTCGTCGACGGCGGCCTGGTGCGCAAGCAGCCCAACCCGCAGGATGCGCGCAGCTGGCTGGTCACGCTGACCGCCGACGGCCGGCGCCGCGTCGCCGAGCTCAACCGCACGCTCGACAACCACGCCTCGCACCTGCTCGACGGCATGAGTGCCCGCGACCGCGCGGCCGTCGAGAAGTCGCTGCGCCTGTTGCTCGAGGCGCTGCACCGACATCCCGACGCCGTCGCCTGCTGCGTGGCGCCGGCGGCGGACTCCTCGCCCCCCACCCCCCCGTCCTGTGAAGGTACCGAACCATGCCGCTGACCCCGAACCACGCGCTGCGTCCCGCCCGCCCCGACGACTGGGACGCGGTCGCCGCGTTGCTGCGCGCGCACGCGCTGCCGCTCGACGGCGCACGCGAACATCTGTCGACCTTCCTCGTCGCCGTCGCCGGCGACCGCGTCGTCGGCTGCGCCGGCGCCGAGGTGCACGGCGACGCCGCACTGCTGCGCTCGGTCGCGGTGGACCCGGCCTGGCAGCATCGAGGCGTCGGCAGGCAGTTGGTGACACGTCTCGTTGCCGAGGCGTCGCGTCGCGGGCTGCGCCAGCTCGGCCTGCGCACCACCACGGCGGCCGACTGGTTCCGCCGCCTGGGCTTCGAACGACGCCCGCCCGGCGAAGCCCCGGTGGCGCTGCGCGCCTCGGCCGGGTTCGGCGGCGCGTGCCCGGCCGACGCCGCGTTCATGGCGCTCGACCTGGTCGAGGCGCCACCGGCCGCCGCGCCCCACCTCGCCGCGTGGCCGGTGGTCGTGATCGGCGCCGGGCCGGTCGGGCTGGCGGCGGCGGCGAGGCTGATCGAGCGCGGCATCGAACCCGTCGTGCTCGAAGCCGGCGCATCGGTCGGCGCGCACCTGCTCGACTACGGCCACGTGCGACTGTTCTCGCCGTGGCGCTACGACGTCGACGCGGCGATGGCCGCGCAGCTCGAGGCCACCGGATGGCGCGCGCCGCCGCCCGACGAGTTGCCGCTGGCGCGCGAGGTCGTCGAGCGTGTGCTGCAGCCGTACGCCGCGCTGCCGGCGGTGCGGCGCGCTCTGCACCTGCACACACGCGTGACCGCGATCAGCCGCGAGGGCTTCGACAAGGTCAAGAGCGCCGGGCGCGACGCCGCACCGTTCGTCGTGCGTGCCGTGCAGCACGGGCGCGAGCGGGTGTGGCGCGCGTGCGCAGTGATCGACTGCAGCGGCACCTGGGGTTCGCCGAACCCGTTGGGCGCCGACGGGCTGCCCGCCGCCGGCGAGCGCGAGCACGCCGACGCGGTCTTCTACGGCATCCCCGACGTGCTGGGGCGCGACCGCGCGCGCTACGCCGGGCAGCGCACGCTGGTGGTCGGCGCCGGCCACTCGGCGGCCAACACGCTGCTCGCGCTGGCCGATCTCGCCGCCGAGGCGCCGGGCACCGAACTGGTGTGGGCCGTGCGCTCGCCGGCGCCGGCGCGGGTGTTCGGCGGTGGCGCCGCCGACGCGCTGCCGGCGCGCGGCGCGCTCGGCAGCGCGCTGAAGGCCTTGCGCGACGGCGGCGCGCTGCGCTTCGTCGCCGGACTGCGCATCGCCGCGGTGCGCCGCGACGGCGCGACGCTGACGGTCGAGGGCCAGGGCCCCGACGGGGTGCCGATGCGCATCGACGGCGTGCACCAGATCGTCTGCGCCACCGGCCAGCGGCCCGACCTGGCGACCACGCGCGAACTGCGTCTGAGGCTCGACCCCTGGCTCGAGTCGACCGAGGCGCTCGGCCCGCTGATCGATCCGAACGTGCACAGCTGCGGCACGGTGCGCCCGCACGGCCACCGCGAGCTGTCGCACCCCGAGCCCGGCTTCTACACGCTGGGCGTGAAGAGCTACGGCCGCGCGCCGACCTTCCTGATGGCCACCGGCTTCGAGCAGGCGCGCTCGGTGGCGGCGGCGATCGCCGGCGACGTCGACGCGGCCGACCGCGTCGAGCTCGACCTGCCCGAGACCGGGGTGTGTGGCGTCGACCCGTCCGCGCCCGCGCCGGTCACCGCGGGCTTCGCCCCGGCGCCGCTGGCCGCCGGCGACTGCGGGTTGGGCGGCTGCGGCCGGCCCGCCGCGCCGCCGGTGCGCCGCGAGGCGGCGCGCTGCTGCGCCTGAGCCCCGCGCGTGGGGCCGCCGAACCGCGCCGGCGTCGTCGCCGCGCTGGGTGGCGCGCAGACGCTGGCCTGGGCCTCGTCGTACTACCTGCCGGCGCTGCTCGCGGCGCCGATGGCGCGCGAGCTCGGCATCGGCACGCCGGCGGTGTTCCTCGCGTTCTCGCTGGCGCTGGTGGTCTCGGCCGGCGTCGGGCCCGCGGCCGGGCGGCTGATCGACCGCCTCGGCGGCCGGCCGGTGCTGATGGGCACCAACCTGCTGTTCGCCGCCGGGCTGGCGGCGCTCGGCGCGGTGCAGGGCCCGTGGGCGCTGGCGGCGGCGTGGGCGCTGATCGGCGTCGCGATGGGCAGCGGGCTGTACGAGGCCGGTTTCGCGACGCTGGTGCGGCTGTACGGCCAAGACGCGCGCAACAGCATCACCGGCATCACGCTGATCGCGGGCTTCGCCAGCACCGTGGGCTGGCCGCTGTCGGCGTGGCTCGAGGTGCGCTTCGGCTGGCGCGGGGCCTGCTTCACGTGGGCCGCGCTGCACCTGCTGCTGGGCCTGCCCCTCAACGCGCGGCTGCCGCGCGCGCCGGCAACGTCGCGCCGCGACGCGAGGGCGACGAAGGCCGCCGGCAGCGTGGGCGGCGACGGCATGCCGCCGCGTCACGCGACGCGCACCGCGGCGCTGCTGGCCTTCGTGTTCGCCGCGACCTGGTTCATCAGCACCGCGATGGCCGCGCACCTGCCCGGCATGCTGCAGGCCGCGGGGGCGAGCCTCGCGGTGGCGGTGGGGGTCGGCGCCCTGGTCGGGCCGGCGCAAGTCGCCGGCCGGCTGCTCGAGTTCGGTCTGCTGCGCCGCGTGCACCCGCTGCTGTCGGCACGGCTGGCGGCGCTCGCGCACCCGCTGGGGGTGCTGGCGCTGCTGCTGGCCGGGCCGGCGCTGGCGCCGCTGTTCGCCGTGCTGCACGGTGCGGGCAACGGCATCCTGACGATCGCCAAGGGCACGCTGCCGCTGGTGCTGTTCGGCGCCGCGGGCTACGGCGCGCGCCAGGGGTGGCTGATGCTGCCGGCACGCATCGCGCAGGCCGGCGCGCCGTTCGCCTTCGGGCTCGCGCTGGAGCGCTGGCAGGCCGGCGCGTTGTGGCTGTCGGGCGGCGTCGGCCTGACGGCCTTCGTCGCGCTGCTGTTGCTCGGGCGCACGACGCCGCGACCGCGGCCCTGAGCGCGACGCGGCGTGCGCACCGGCGCGCCGGACTCAGCCGAGCCAGGCCTGGATCTCGGCCTTCGTCGGGATGCGCCCGCTGCTGACGAGCCGGTCGTCGATGACCAGCCCCGGCGTCGACAGCACGTCGTAGGCCATGATCGCCGCGAGGTCGGTGACCTTGACGAACTCGGCGTCGACGCCCGCCGCGGCGGCGGCCTCGCGCGCGACGGCCTCGAGCTTGCGACAGTTCGCGCAGCCCGAACCCAGGATCTTGACGGTCTTCATGGTGGACGCTCCTCGTGCGATGGGGGTCAGGCGACGGCCGCGGCTCGGCGCAGGTTCAACCAGCGCAGCACGCCGGCGAGCAGGGCACCGACCGCGGCCAGCCCCAGCGCGATCCAGCCGATGCCGGCGCCGTCGACCCAGGCGCCGAACAGCAGGCCGGCGGCGACGCTGAACACCGCCACCAGCGCGACGTAGGCCGCGGTCTTCGTGCGGCCGAGCACCGCGGCGACCATCAGCATGCTCTGCAGGCTGAGCTCGGGATCGGCCATCAGATAGGCCAGCAGCGGGCCGCGGTGCATGCCGAGGTCGAGGAACATGCGCGCCACCGGCACCTCGACCAGCGTCGGGAAGTACATGAACACGCCGAAGGCCACCGCGCTGGCATTGGCCAGCAGGTCGTTGCGCCCGGCCAGCGCCTGGATCCACGCGGGTCGGATCCACTGCCGGATCACGCCGACGAGGAACACGCCGACGACGAGCAGCAGGAAGATCTGCTTGACGAAGCGCCACGACTCCCACAGCCAGGCGTGGCGCGCGTCGGCGTCGAGCCGCCGCGCGTGGACGAGCACCGCCGCGATGGCAGCGGCCACGGCGAGCGTGCGCCCCGTGAACGCCACCGTGACGCCGCCGGGGTGCACGTGCATCGCGGTCGACGCGACCAGCAGCGTCGAGGCCACCAGCACCAGCGCGGCCCAGGTCCAGCGGTTGGCGCCTTCGACGATGTTCTCCAGGCCCTTCCACGCGGCGACGCCGATCGCCGCGAGCAGCACGATCAGCAGCGAGCCCTGCACGCTCACGCCTTCCTCGCCCTTGGCGGGGTCGAACGGCACCCAGGCGGCGAGCCGTGCCTGCCACGCGCTGGCCCAGTCCAGCGGCAGGTCCAGCGAAGCCACGGCGGCCGTCAGCGGCGACAGCTTGACGGTGCCGGCGATCAGCACCGCGATCAGCGACAGCAGCACCCCGGTGGCGGCGCCGCCGATGCGCGCTTGCGCCGCGAACGCCGAGTCGGTCTGCGCGTCGTGGGCCGCGTCGTCGCGCCAGAACAGCAGCGACATCAGCAGCCCGATGCCGACGCCGAACAGCAGGCACAACAGCACGCGCGCGACGGCGAACTCCGCGCCGAGGATGCTGCCGGTGTAGGCCAGCGCCAGCACGTTGCCGGCCGGCGCGAAGAACAGGAAGGTCACCGCCGGACCCAGCCCGGCGCCCTACTTGTAGATGCCGGCGAACAGCGGGACGATGGTGCACGAGCACACCGCCAGCAGCGAACCGGCCGCGGCCGCGGCCGGGTACGAGACGTGCCCCGCGGCGCCGCGGCCCAGCCATCGCGTCACGCTGGCCTTCGGGATCAGCGCGGCCATCGCGCCGGCGATCGCGAACGCCGGCAACAGGCACAGCAGCACGTGTGCCGCGAGGTAGGCGGCGAGGTTGCCGGCACCGGCGGCGAGGGAATCGGTCACGATCGACATGGTGCGTGCTGAGTGTGTCAGTCGTCGGCAGCGGCAGGCATGCGCGCCAGGCAACGGCGATGACGCTCGTCGACCCGGCGCGCGAACCACTCGGTCGTGAGCTTGCGCGTGAACTTCGGGCTGCGCAGGTCGATGCGCGGCACCACGGCGCGCGGCAGCCCGCGGCGGTCGATGCTCTCGGCGTAGGCGAACACGCGCCCGTGCAGCGTCGTGTGCTCGAAGCCGGCGTCGGCGCCGCGCAACAGGTCGCGGCGGATCGCGGCCTCGCTCATGCCGATGCGCCCGGCCAGCGTGTAGGCCACGCGTTCGGTCTCGCCGAGCGTGGCGCCGTCGCGGGGCAGCAGGTCGCCGTCGATGGCCACGCCGATGCCCGAGGCCACGGCCAGCGCGTTCTGGAACGCGGCGTTGCGGCTCGCGTAGCGCCCGGCGTTGAAGTCGGCGAAGCGGTACAGGGGCTGGTCGTACGGGGCGTCGTAGTCGAGCAGGTGCGCGGTGCCGAAGTACAGCCCGCCGCGGCGGGTGAACACCTCGCTGCGGATCGACCCGGGCTGCGCATAGGGGTAGCGGCGCGTGCGCGCGTGGGCCTCGGCGAACGCGATGCTCACCTGCATCGGCCCGCCGGTGCGCACCGGGTTGTCGTCGGCGAAGAAGCGCCGGCCCAGCGGGACCATGTCGATGAAGTCGTCGAACAGCTCGCTGAGCTCGCGCTCGGTCTTCACCGCGTCGATGCGCTCGGCGTAGCTGCGCCCGTCGGGTGAGCGCAGCGCCAGCGCGGCGCGCACGGCGAACTGCGGCACGCCGGCGGCGTCGGCGCGGCGCTCGATCTCCTTGCGCGCGATCGCAGCCAGCCCCGGCACCGTCGGGTCGGCGCGGAACCCCGACTCCTGCTCGGTGACGGCGAGCACCGCGCACAGGTGCCGCGGCGTCGACGGCAGTTCGAGCGCCGACAGCGCGGCGTGGATGTCGGCCGCCCAGCCGGCGCGGTCGGCGAGCGTGGCCGGCAGCAGGCGCTGCAGCGCCTCGCGCGCCTGCGTCGGACCCAGCCCGGCGGGCCGGTCCACTGCGACGGGCACCGCGCAGCCCGCCAGCGCCGCGGCGAGCGCGATGCCGGTCAGGGCGCGGGTCGCACGGACGGACCGCGGGGACGCGTTTGGCAGCACGCGCGCATTCTGGGCCAAGCCGCGGCGCGCGAAGGCGCGCAGGTCAGTCGTCGTCGTGCTCGATCGAGCGCAGCGCCGTCGCCGCGTCGGGCAGCAGCCCGCGCGGGGTCTGCCGGTGCTGCCAGACGCCGAAGGCGACGACGGCGAGCAGCAGCAGCACCGCCAGGGCGCGCCGGTTGTGGCGGACGAGATCGGGGCCTCGGCCCGGGACGCGCCCGCTGAGCATCGGCAACGCCAGGTTGCGACGCCGCACCGCGCTGAGCAGTGCGAGCACCGTCAGGTGCAGCAGCACGAGCGCGAGGAAGGTGTTGGCGAGGAACTCGTGCACGTCCTCGAACGCGTCGCCGCCCCATTCCTCGTAGGTCGCGTAGCCGCTGAGTGCGAGCGGGCCGGCGAGCAGCAGCATCGCGACGATGGCTGCGGCCATCGCAAGGTGGGCGCCCTGCGGTGCGCTGCGATCGCCGGCGTCCGCGCGCCCGACCAGCGAGCGCAGCCACGCCGGCGCGCCGGCGACACGGCGCCACAGCAGCGACAGGCGCGCGTGGCGCGGCCCGACGAGCCCGTAGACGACGCGCCACGCGAGCAGCCCGGCCAGCGTGTAGCCGAGCGTGACGTGCAGCGCGCGCCAGTGCTCGGACTCGGCGCTCAGCCAGGCGCCGGCGAAGCTCAGCGCGAACAGCCAGTGGAACATGCGCGTCGGCGCGTCGACGACGCGGCGGCTTGGCGCCGGCGCGGCAGCACGTGCGAGGTCGCTCGTGTCGACGGTGGTGGTCGTGTCGGGCATGGCCGGACTCCTCGGGGCGGTCAGTCGTGCAGGGGGCGGTGATCGCGGCGATCGCGGCGCACGAGGCCGCGCGGCAGCCGCAGGTCGTCGTCGTCGAACTCACCGCGGGCGGCGGCAGGGTGGCAGGCGGCGCAGTTCGCGGCCGACTTCACCTCGGGGTGCGCCCAGCTCGCCGCGTCGAGCCTGCGGTGCTTGCGCTCGAACCAGGCGCTGCGCGTGATGCGGTCCTGCGGCGGGTCGTCGTCGCGCACGCGCCGCGAAGAGCCGGCGTGGGCCGCCAGCCAGTCCGACAGCGTGGCGACGGTGGCCGCGTCGAGCGACGCGTCGCTGCCGTAGTGGCGGTCGAGCGAGGCCATCATGCGCCGCCACGACCGTGCCGGCAGCATGCCGGGCGGATAGGCGAGGTGGCACGCCGCGCACTCCTGCGTGTAGGCGCTCGGGACATGCCGCGGGGTCCGGGCGTCGTCGCCGGCATCGGCAGCGGGCGCGGCGGCCAGCAGCGCGATCGCCAGCCAGGTCGAGGGTGCTGTTCGGTGCGTCATCGTCGGTGTCCTGCAGGGGGGATCAGCGCGTCAGGGCGTTCAGGTAGGCGAGCACGTCGGCCTTCTCCGCCGCCGTGCACTCGCGCCGGGCGACGTCGTTGCAGTTGCGGCTGAACCACTTGTCCACCTTGGCCTGGTCGGAGAAGGCGCGCGGGTTGAACGCCGGCGCCAGCGGTTCGATGCGTTTGCCGGTGGCCGCGTGCCGGCCGGCGTCGACCGGCGGATCGCCGTGGCACGAGGCGCACGACCACTCGCCGCCGTGGCGCTTCGTGAAGAACGCGCGCCCGCGTTCGGCCTGCCCCGCGACGCCGGCCTGCGCACTGAAGCGTTCGAGTTGCTGCGCCGGCGTCGTCTCGGCGGCGACGGCGGCGTGGGCCACGACGGCGCACAGCGCCGCCGCGGCCCATCGCGCAGCGTGGGCGAGGGCGGCAGCGCGCGGCGGGAGCAATCGGCTTGTTCGGCGGGTCATGGGATGGCTGCACGGGGCGCGGGCTTCGATGCGGGCATTCTTCGGGCGGCGGCTTGAAGGCCGCATGAAGGCGGCGTTCATCGCGCGTTCAGGCGCGCGTCGCACAATGGGCGCATGAGCGCGTCGCACGTCCGTCTCCACCGCACCGGCGCCGCGAGCACGCCGCGCGGCCGGCGTGCGCGGCTGCCGGGCACGGTCGTGCTCGCGGCGGCGCTGCTGGGGTGCGCGGGCGCCGCGATGGCCGACCGCGACGACCACCAGCGCGTGCGGCAGGCCGTGCTGGCCGGCGAGGTGCTGCCGCTGCCGCAACTGCTCGAGCGCGTGCAGCGCAGCCACCCGGGTCAGGTCCTCGAGCTGGAGCTCGACCGCGAGGACGGGCGCTGGATCTACGAGATCAAGCTGCTGCAGCCCGGCGGCCACCTGGTCAAGCTCGACGTCGACGCGCGCACCGCCGAGGTGCTCAAGCTGCGCGGCAGGGACACACGCGGGCCCGACCGCACGGGGCGCTGACGGTGCGCCGACGCCGGCCGCCGCGATGAGGGTGCTGGTCGTCGAGGACGAACCGGCGCTGCGCCGGCAGCTGCACGCCGCGCTGGCCGACGCGGGGTATGCGGTCGACGAGGCCGCCGATGGCGTCGACGCGCAGCACCTGGGCGAGACCGAGCCGTTCGACGCGGTCGTGCTCGACCTCGGCCTGCCGCGGCTCGACGGGCTGACGGTGCTGCAACGCTGGCGCGCGGGCGGGCGCACGATGCCGGTGCTGATCCTGACCGCGCGCGACAGCTGGCACGAGAAGGTGGCCGGCATCGACGCCGGGGCCGACGACTACCTCGCCAAGCCGTTCCACACCGAGGAACTGCTGGCGCGGCTGCGCGCGCTGATCCGGCGTTCGCAGGGGCTGGCGTCGCCGCTGCTGCGCTGTGGCGCGATCGAGCTCGACACGCGCAGCGGCCGCGTCACCGTCGACGGCCGGACGGTGGCGCTGACCTCGCACGAGTACCGGCTGCTCGCGTACCTGATGCACCGCCCGGGTCGCGTGGTGTCGCGCACCGAGCTGACCGAGCATCTGTACGCGCAGGACTTCGAGCGCGACTCGAACACCATCGAGGTGTTCGTCGCGCGGCTGCGGCGCAAGCTGCCGCCCGACACGATCGAGACCGTGCGCGGGCTGGGTTACCGGCTGGCGCTGGGCGCATGAGGCGGCGCCGCGGCGCGCGGCGCTGGTCGCTGCACTGGCGACTCGTCGCCGCCACCTCGGTCGCGGCGTCGGTGGCGGTGCTGCTCGCCGGATGGGTGCTCGCCGGGCTGTTCCGCGACCACGTCACGCGCCAGTTCGTCGACACGCTGACGACGCAGCTCGACCAGGTCACCGCGCGGCTCGAGCGCGGCGCCGAGGCGCGGCCGACGCTCGACACGTCGGCGCTGAGCGACCCGCGCTGGTCGCGGCCGTACTCGGGGCTGTACTGGCAGGTCGACGTCGCCGCCGCCGGCGGGGTGCAGCGCGGCGTGCTGCGCTCGCGCTCGCTGTGGGACGCCCAACTCGAGGCGCCGCGCGACGCGGTCGCCGACGGCGAGGTGCACGTGCACGAGGTGGCCGGCCCCGGTGGCGCGACCTTGCAGCTGGTCGAGCGCACCGTGCGCGTCGACGCCACCGGGACGGCCGACCCGGGTCACTGGCGCGTGCTGGTGGCCGCCGACCGGGCCCCCGTCGACGCCGCGGCGGCGCGCTTCAACGCCGTGCTCGCGGCGTCGCTGGCGGTGCTGCTGGTGCTGCTGGTCGCCGCCGCGGCGGCGCAGGTCGGCGTCGGGCTGGCGCCGCTGCGCGGGCTGCAACGTGCACTCGGCGCGGTGCATGCCGGTCGCGCGCAGCGCCTCGAAGGGCGGTTCCCGTCGGAGGTGCAGCCGCTGGTCGAGGACTTCAACGCCGTGCTCGGGCGCAACGCCGAGGTCGTCGCCCGTGCACGCACGCAGGCCGGCAACCTGGCGCACGCGTTGAAGACGCCGCTGGCGGTGCTCGCGCAGGCGGCGCAGGCGGCGCGCGAGCGCCCCGAGTCGCTGCCCGCGCTGCCGCGGCTGGTCGACGAACAGGTGCTGGTCGCGCGGCGCCAGGTCGACTGGCAGCTGGCACGGGCGCGCGCCGCCGCCGCGCAGGGCGTGCCCGGCGTGCAGGCCGCGGTGGCGCCGCTGGTCGACGGGCTGGTGCGCGCGATGTCGCGCGTGCACGCGCATCGCGAGCTGCGCTTCGACACGCGCGACGTCGACCGCGCGGTCGTCTTCGCCGGCGAGGCGCAGGACCTGCAGGAGATGCTCGGCAACGTGCTCGACAACGCGTGCAAGTGGGCGCGCGGTGCGGTGCGCGTGTCGGCACGGCGCTGCGGCGACGACGCCAGGCCGATGCTGTGCGTGACGGTGGAGGACGACGGCCCGGGCATCGACACGGCACGCCGCGAGCGCGCGCTGGCGCGCGGCGAGCGGCTCGACGAGTCGGTGCCGGGCAGCGGGCTCGGGCTGGCGATCGTGCAGGAACTGGCGGCGCTGTACGGCGGCGCACTGACGCTCGGGGATGCGTCGCTCGGCGGGCTGCAGGTTGCGCTGACGCTGCCGGCGGTCGCCGGCGAGCCGTCGCGGTGAGCGGCGCCCGCCGTCGCCGCCGGCCCGGCGTTCATGCGGCGTTCAGCGCCGCGCAGGCACAGTGAACCTGCAGTCAGTTCACGCACTGCGACATGCACAAGGAGTCCCATCATGCGCAAGTTTCCCCTCATGCCCTCGGTGACGCTGGCCGCCGCGCTGGTCGCCGCGGGCGCCTTCGTCGCCCCCGGCTTCGCGCAGCCGTCGGCGACCGCGCCGGCCGCAGCGGCCGCCGCGGCGCGGCCGGTGCTCGACATCGCACAGGTGCACGCCCGGCTCGAGGCCGCGGGCTACCGCGACATCGTCGAGATCGAGCGCGAGCGCGACCGCTACGAAGTGAAGGCGCTCGACGCCGAAGGACGTCGCGTCGAGCTCGACGTCGACGCGTCCACCGCCGAGGTGCGCAAGACCGAGGTCAAGGGCAGCGCGCGCGCGCCGCGCCCCGACGCGTCGGCCGCCGCGACGCCGGCGCCGTTGACCCTCGCGCAGGTGCACGAGCGCGTCGCCGCCGCCGGCTACCGCTCGATCGAGAAGATCGAACGCGAGCGCGACCGCGTCGAGGTCAGGGCGCTCGACGCCGAGGGCCGTCGCGTCGAGCTCGACGTGGACCCGCTCACCGCGCAGGTGCGCAAGGTCGAGACGAAGTCCGAGCGGCGCCGCACGCCGTGACGCGCGCCCTCGCGGTCACACGCGCAGGCTGCGCGGCGACAGGTAGGCCTCGAGGTAGGCGTCGAAGGGCAGCGTGTCGCCGGCTTCGCGCGCACGCTGCTCGGCGATCGACGCCTCGGCCTGTCGCCTGAACTGCGCCTCGGTTGCCGCGTCGAGCGGCGGCTCGAGCAGCGACGCGCGCGTGCGCTCGCCGCACGCGAGCCCGAAATCGAGGAACGAGCCGCCGTGAGCGTCGAGCGTGCGCGCGAGCACGCGGGCCGACGGCGTGTCCTGCGGCCGGTCGAGCAGCGCCAGCGCGTGTCGCAGCGCCTCGCGGTGCGCGGCGCCGCCGTGCGCCGCGTCGAGCCCGTCGGCGATCGGCTTGCAGGCGCCGAGGATCTCGGCGGCCCACTCGACGAGCGGCACCTCGCGGCCGTCGCGCTCGAGCCGCAACCCCGGTTCGCGGCCGCGCGCCGCGGTGGCCTGCTGGTTGCGCGCCAGCGCCTCGCGCTCGGCCGGCGTGTCGGGCGGGCTCGGCGACAGCAGGCAGTGCAACAGGAACACGTCGAGCAGGTGCATCGTCGACGCGCCGATGCCCAGCGGCTCGAACGGGTCGAGGTCGAGGCAGCGCACCTCGATGTACTCGATGCCGCGTTCGCGCAGCGCGTGCAGCGGGCGCTCGCCGGTGCGGATGCGCCGCTTCGGGCGGATCGTCGCGTAGAACTCGTTCTCGATCTGCAGCAGCGTCGGCGCCAGCTGCAGGTGCTCGCCGCCGGCGTGGCGCACGCCGATCGCCTCGTAGGGTGGGTACGGCGTGGTCAGCGCCTGCTCGAGCGAGCGGCAGTAGCCCTCGAGGTCGTTGTAGCTGACGGCGATGCACGACTGCGCGTCGCTCTGGTAGCCCAGCCGCCCCATGCGAAGCGACGTCGCGTGCGGCAGGCCGAAGGCCCGGCCGATCGGTGCCAGGTCGTGCGTGCGGCCCTCGACGAAGCTGGCCAGCACCAGCGGCGACGCACCGAGCAGCCACAGCAGCACGAAGGCGTGGCGGCGGAAGTTGCGTATCAGCGCGAGGTAGTCGTCGTTGCCCAGCCCGGGCAGCGACCAGTTGTAGTGGATGCCGCAGATCGTCTGCATGCGCCGCCCGTAGCGGTGCGCGAGGCCGCGGCGGTAGACGGTCTTTGCGCGGCCGACGTTGGACACGCCGTAGCGGCCGATCGGGATCTCGTCGTCGGCGGGCAGCTCGCACGGCATGCTCGACACCCACAGCCGCTCGTCGCCGAGCGCGGGCACGACGAAGCGGTGGATCTGCCGCAGCTCGTGCAGCGTCGCGTCGACGCGCGTGTGCGCGGCGGTGATCAGCTCGAGCTGCGACTCGCTGAAGTCGGTGGTGATGCTCGGGTGCGTCAGCGCCGCGCCGAGCGCCGGCGGATGCGCCGTGAGCGCGAGCCGCCCGGCGGCGTCGCAACGCAGGCTCTCCTTCTCGATGCCGCGGCGCATGCCGCGCAGGCGCTCGGCGCCGATGGCCTGCAGCGCACGCTCGAGCGCCGCCGCGTTCGTCGTCATGCGCGTCGCCATGTGCGGCGTCATGAGCGCGCGCGGCGGGGCGCCGTCCCGGCCGGCGCCTCGTGTGTCGATGGTGGTCGCATCGCTGTTTCCTCCTGCGTGCCGGCGTGCACCGGCGGCCCGCGGCGGGCGCGCGACGCGCGCCCATCGTGCCCAGCGTAGCCGAAGCCGCGCCGGCGCGCTCGCCCGCGTCGCGAAGGGCCTGCGCGGCCCGGGCGCCGCGATCAGCCCAGCGCGGCGACCGCGCGCGCCGCGATCTCGTCGACGCTGCCGACGCCGTCGATGCGCAGGTAGCGCGGCGCGGCGTCGTCACCGCTGGCCTGCCAGCGCGTGTAGTACTCGACCAGCGGACGCGTCTGCGCGTGATAGACCTGCAGACGGCGGCGCACGGTGTCCTCGCGGTCGTCGTCGCGCTGGATCAGGTCGTCGCCGGTGACGTCGTCCTTGCCGGCGACCTTCGGCGGGTTGAACTTGACGTGGTAGGTGCGCCCCGAAGCCGGGTGCACGCGCCGCCCGCCCATGCGCTCGATGATCGCCTCGTCGGGCACGTCGATCTCGAGCACCACGTCGAGCTTGACGCCGGCGGTGCGCATCGCCTCGGCCTGCGGGATCGTGCGCGGGAAGCCGTCGAACAGGAAACCGTTGGCGCAGTCGCTCTGGGCAATGCGCTCGGTGACCAGCGCGACGATGATGTCGTCGCTGACCAGCTGGCCGGCGTCCATCACCTTCTTGGCCTGTGCGCCCATGGCAGTGCCGGCCTTGACCGCGGCGCGCAGCATGTCGCCGGTGGAGATCTGCGGAATGCCGTAGCGCTGGCAGATGAAGGCGGCCTGCGTGCCCTTGCCGGCACCGGGCGGTCCGAGCAGGATGAGTCTCATGGGGGTCTCGTCGTTGGTGTTGGCGTCCGACGGTGCGGGCGTCGGCCTTCGGCGGGCCGCGAAGGAGGTCCGATCGAGAATATCACGCGCACCCCTGCGCCAAGCTGACGCGGGGCGGGCCTTCGGCGGGCCCGTCAGCGCCCCCAGAGCTCGCGCGCCTGCGCCGGATCGGCGCACAGCGCGCGCACGCGCGCCAGGTCCTCGGGCGTGTCGACGCCGGCGCCCGGCGCCTGCGTCGCGACGTGCACCGCGATGTGCTCGCCGTGCCACAGCACGCGCAGCTGCTCGAGCGCCTCGACCGCCTCCAGCGGCGCCGGCGCCAGCTTCGGGAAGCGGCGCAGGAACGCCGCGCGGTACGCGTACAGCCCCACGTGGCGCAGCGGCGCCGGCCGCGGCAGCTCGCTGATGCCGCGCGCGAAGCCGTCGCGCCACCACGGCAGCGGCGCGCGGCTGAAGTACAGCGCGCGCGACGCCGCGTCGGTCACGAGCTTGACGACGTTCGGGTTGACGAAGTCGGCGACGTCGCCGACCGGGTGCGCCGCAGTGGCCATCACGCATTCGGGGCGCGCGTGCAGCAGCGCCGCACAGGCGTCGATCAGCGCCGGGTCGATCAGCGGCTCGTCGCCCTGCACGTTGACGACGATCGCGTCGCCGCCGAGCCCCAGCCGTTCGCAGGCCTCGGCCAGGCGGTCGCTGCCGCTGGCGTGGTCGCCGTGCGTGGCCAGCGCGCGCACGCCGTGCGCCTCGCACGCGGCGACGATGCGCGCGTCGTCGGCGGCGACGACCACCGCCGCGGCCGACGAACGCGCCGCGCGCTGCGCCACGCGCACGACCATCGGCGCGCCGGCGAGGTCGGCCAGCGGCTTGTCGGGCAGGCGCGTCGACGCCAGCCGCGCCGGGATCAGCACCGTGAATGCCACGCCGGCTCAGGGCGTCGGCGGCGCTTCGAGCGGGCGCGCCTCGTGCTCGAGCATCACCGGGACGCCGTCGACGATCGGGAAGGCCAGGCGGTCGGCGGCGCAGGTCAGCTCGGTGGGCCGCATCTGCGCGTCACGCTGCAGTTCGAGCGGGCCCTTGCACACCGGGCACACCAGCAGTTCGATCAGGCGGTGGTCGAGGGTCATCGTCGTCTCCCGTCGAGCCGCTGCACGGCGGCGCCGAGCGCGGCATCGAAGGCGGCATCGAAGGCGAAGTCTAGCCTCGCCACCCACAGGCGCGTCGCGCCCAGGCGCTGCGCGTCGATCTTCACGGCGTCCTTCTCGGTGACGATCACGCGCGGCGTGTCCGGCGGCCAGGGCAGCGTCGCGTAGCCGTGGTGGTCGGGCAGCGCCAGGCGTTCGATCGTCAGGCCCTGTGCCTCGAGCATCGCGAAGAACCGCTCGGGTGCGGCGATGCCCGCCGCGGCGACGATCGGCGCGTCGCGCAGCGCGGCCAGCGCCGCGCCGGTCGCCGGCTCGCCGCGCCGCCAGGCGTCGAGCTCGACGGCGCCGGCCAGCGTGCGCTGCGCCAGCGCGCCGGGCCAGCGCGTGGTCGGTGCGGTGGCGTTGTAGAGCACCAGCGTGTGCGGCGGCACGGTGGCAGGCAGCGGTTCGCGCAGCGGGCCGGCCGGCAGCGGCAACCCGTTGCCGGCGCCGCGCTCGTCGAACACGACGATCGCCAGGTCGCGCTGCAGTTGCGGGTGCTGCAGCCCATCGTCGGCAACGACGACGTCGACGCGGGGGTGGGCCTGCAGCAAGTGCCACACGGCGGCGACGCGGTCGCGCGCGACCACCACCGGCGCGCCGCCGCGCCGCGCGATCAGCAGCGGCTCGTCGCCGACGTCGTGCGCCGTCGCCGCGGCGTCGACCTCGCGTGGCGCACCGCCGTGGCGGCCGTAGCCGCGCGAGATCACGCCCGGGGTCCAGCCGCGCGCGCGCAGCCAGTGCACGAGCGCGACGACGGTCGGCGTCTTGCCGGCGCCGCCGACGATGAGGTTGCCAACGACGACCACCGGCACCGGCAACGCCGTCGCGCCGCGCCAGCGCCACCAGGCGCGGTGCAGCCGCGCGACGCCGAGGTACAGCCACGACAGCGGTTGCAGCGCGCGCGCGAGCGCGCTGGGGCGCGCTCGCCACCAGTGGCGCTGCAGCAGCGCGGCGACGCCCATCGGGCGCGCGCCGTCAGCGCCCGCCGCTGTCGGTCTGGGCGGCGAAGGTCAGCCGCGCCAGCCCGGCGCGACGTGCGGCGTCGAGCACGTTGATCACCGACTGGTGCGCGGCCGTGGCGTCGGCGCTGACGATCACCACCGGGTCGCGCTTGGACTGCGCTGCGGTGGCGAGCGCCGCCGTGAGCGCCTCGACGGCAGCGCCGGCCACCGGCTGGCGGTCGACGAGGTAGCGCCCGTCGGCGCCGACCGTGACGACGATCTCGCCCGGGCGCTCCTGCAGCCGCTCGGCGTCGGCGGTGGGCAGGGTCAGCTGCAGCTCGGTGAAGCGCGAGTAGGTGGTGGTCAGCATCAGGAAGATGAGGATCACCAGCAGGATGTCGATGAACGGGATCAGGTTGATCTCCGGTTCGTCGGCGCGGTGCTTGCGGAAGTTCATCGCTCGCGCTCGCCCGGGTGCGCCGGCGCGCGCACCGCGAAGCGCATCAGGTGCGGCACCAGCCGCTCGGCGGCCTGCTCCATCTCGAGCGTGAACTCGTCGACGCGGCCGCGAAAGAAGCGGTAGAACATCAGCGCCGGGATCGCGACGATCAGGCCGAACGCGGTGTTGTACAGCGCGATCGAGATGCCGCGACCGAGCTGCTCGGGGTTGGTCGCGACGCCCGAGGCGCCCTGCGCGGCGAAGATCTCGATCATGCCGACGACCGTGCCCAGCAGGCCGAGCAGCGGCGCGGCGGTGGCGATCGTGCCCAGCGTGTTCAGGTAGCGCTCGAGCGCGTGCACCGCGCGGCGGCCGGCGCTCTCGAAGGCCTGGCGCAGCGCCTCCTCGGAGATGCGCGGCTCGGCGACGACGCTGCGCAGCCCGGCGGCGAGCACGCTGCCGAGCACCGAGCTGGCGGCGAGCTTGTTGACCACGTCGGCGCCGGGCAGGCTGGTGCGCGTCACGCCGATCACCTCGTCGACCAGCGTCGGTGGCGCGACGCGCTGGTAGCGCAGCGTCAGCAGCCGCTCGATGACCAGCGCCAGCGCGACGATAGAGCAGATGATCAGCGGCCAGATCGGCCAGCCGGCAGCTTGGATGATCGAGATCAACGGCGTCCTCGTCGTTCTTCGGCGCCCACGGGCACCAGGGCTCGGGCCCGCGCAGGGCCTGCGGCGCGCGCGATTATGACCGCCGGTGCCGGTGCCGGCCGCGTTGATCTGTCCGGTCTTTCGCCCACAATCCACCGCTTCTGTGGACAACATTGTGGGCAACCCGGCCCGCACGGGCGCAAAGCCGCGCGAGCACGGGCACTGCGCCAGTTTGCATCACGATTGAGCAGGAAAAACGCGTTGCGGATCAGAGGCTTGCACGGAAATGACAGGATCGTGACGGGGCTGCGCGGAGGTTGCCGATGCGACCGCTGACTGTGGAGTTCTCGCCGGCCCGGGCGAGGCGGCGGGATGGCTGAGGCCGCTGCCGGCCCGCGCCGCTGGAGCGTCGCCGCGCTGCTGCTGGCCGTCGGCGATGCGCTGGCGGCGCGCTTCGGCGCGGTCGCCGTCGACGGCGAGCTGTCGGCGTTCTCGCGCGCACCCAGCGGCCACTGCTACTTCACGCTGAAGGACGGCGACGGCGCCGCGGCGACGCTGCGCTGCGCGATGTTCCGCCGCGCCGCGGCGCTGCTCGACTTCGCGCCGCGCGACGGGCAGCAGGTGTCGCTGCGCGGCCGGCTGGCGCTGTACGAGCCACGCGGCGAGCTGCAACTGATCGTCGAGTCGATGCGCCCGCTGGGCGCCGGCGCGCTGTACGAGCAGTTCCTGCGCCTGAAGGCACGGCTCGAGGCCGAGGGGCTGTTCGACGCGGCGCGCAAGCGAGCGCTGCCGTCGTTCCCGCGCGCCGTCGGTGTCGTCACCTCGCTCAACGCGGCGGCGCTGCACGACGTGCTCAGCGCGCTGGCGCGACGTGCCCCGCAGGTGCGTGTCGTCGTCTACCCGAGCCCGGTGCAGGGCGCCGAGGCGCCGGCGGCGCTGGTCGATGCGATCGCCGCCGCCGGCCGGCGGCGCGAGGTCGACACGCTGATCGTGTGCCGCGGCGGCGGATCGCTCGAGGACCTGTGGGCCTTCAACGACGAGCGCGTCGTGCGTGCCGTCGCCGCGTCGCCGATCCCGGTGGTGTGCGGCGTCGGCCACGAGACCGACGTCACGCTCGCCGACTTCGCCGCCGACCTGCGTGCGCCGACGCCGACCGCGGCGGCCGAACTCGCGGCGCCGGCGCGGCGCGACGCGCTCGACCGGCTCGCCGCGCTGGCGCAGCGCCTGCGGCGGCCGTTGCGCCGGCAGCTCGACCAGCACGCGCAGCGGCTCGATCAGCGCGCGCTGCAGCTGGCGCGGCCGTCGGCGGCGCTGGCCGCGCAGCGGCAGCGGCTGGCGCTGCTCGAGCAGCGTGTGGGGGCGGCACTGCGCCAGGTGCTGCAGCGCTCGCGCGCACGCGACCCGCTGCTCGCCGCGCGGCTCGGCGCTGCACTGCATGCCGCGCTGCAGCGTCGCCAGGCGCGGCTCGACGCGGTGCAGGCGCGGCTGGCCGCGCTCGACCCGAGGCAGGTGCTGGCGCGCGGCTACGCCTGGGTCACCGACGAGGCGCGGCGGCCGATCGTCTCGGTGGCGGCGCTGCAGCCGGGCCAGCGCGTGCACGCGGTATGGGCCGACGGCGAGGCGCTGGCGCAGCTGCTGCAGGTGCGGTACGACGCAGCGGTGCGCGACGCCGGCTGAACGCGTGCGCGGCGCAGGGCCATCGCCGCTGCCGCGGCGACGCGCCCGGGGCACGCTGCCTACAATCCGGCGCTTGCCACCCCGAGGGGCCCGCGCTTGTGCGTGGCACCTTCGACCACCGACGAGGAACGACACATGGAACACACGCTGCCGCCACTGCCGTACGCCATCGACGCGCTGGCCCCGCACTACAGCCGCGAGACGCTCGAGTTCCACCACGGCAAGCACCATAACGCATACGTGGTGAACCTGAACAACCTGCAGAAGGGCACCGAGTTCGAGTCGATGTCGCTCGAGGACATCGTGCGCAAGTCCAGCGGCGGCATCTACAACAACGCCGCGCAGATCTGGAACCACACGTTCTTCTGGAACTGCATGAAGCCGGGCGGCGGCGGCGAGCCCGCTGGCGCGCTGGCCGCGGCGATCAACGCCAAGTGGGGCGGCTACGCGGCGTTCCGCGAGGCCTTCGTGAAGAGCGCGGTCGGCAACTTCGGCTCGGGCTGGACTTGGCTGGTCAAGAAGGCCGACGGCAGCGTCGACATCGTCAACATGGGCGCCGCCGGCACGCCGCTGACCACCGGCGACCGGCCGCTGCTGACCGTCGACGTGTGGGAACACGCCTACTACATCGACTACCGCAACCTGCGCCAGAAGTTCGTCGAGACCTTCCTCGACAAGCTCGTCAACTGGGACTTCGTGCAGAAGAACTTCGGCTGACCGACGCGGCGCGTTCAGCGCGCCGCGTCGAAGGGCGGCCCCGCGAGCCTGAAGCCGGGGCCGATGGCGCGCCTGGCGAACCAGCCCTGGTTCATCTCCAGCGCGTAGCGCACCGGGCGGGCAGAGCAGTGCGAGTCGAGCGACTGCGGCTGCATGTCGGCGAGGTTGACGATCGTGCCGTCGTCGGCGACGAAGGCGATCGACAGCGGCAGCAGCGTGTTCTTCATCCAGAAGCACTGCGTGGCCGGCGCGTCGAAGACGAACAGCATGCCTTCGTGCGCCGCCATCTCGCGGCGGTGCATCAGCCCGATGGCACGCTGCTCGGGCGTGTGCGCGACCATCGCGACGATGTTGTGCATGCCCGCGCGCAGGTTCGTCGTGGGCAGCCGCTGCGGCTGCTGCGCGGCCGCGCTGCCGACGGCGAGCGCGGCGAGCCACACGGCGCGGCGCCACCACGACGCGACGATACCGGTGGGGGTGGGGGCGAAGTACTTGACGTATATCATGCGACGGGCGCCGGTTCCGACTAGATTATCGACCGACCCCGGCGGTGCCGTCCGGGCGTGCCCCCGCCGATGACCCCGCCTGCCGCCGTCCTGCCTGCCGAACCCGCGCCCGCGGGCGGGGAGACGCCGTCGCACGCACCGGCGTCCGAGCCCACGGCCGCCGGTCAGTCGACGCTGCGCATCAGCGGCATGTATTGCGCGGCCTGTGCCGGGGTCATCGAGGCGGCGCTGCGGCAGGTCGACGGCGTCGCCGAGGCGCGCGTCAGCGCTGCCGCCGAACGTGCCACGGTGCGCTGGGAGCGGCGCGGGCAGCCGGCCGCGCTGATCGCCGCGGTGCGCCGCGCCGGCTACGACGCCGCGCCCGACGCTGCCGCGCCGGCTCGCGCGCTGCGCCGCGCCGAGTCGCGGCAGGCGCTGTGGCGCCTGTTCGTGGCCTGGTTCTGCATGATGCAGGTGATGATGCTGGCGTGGCCGAGCTACGTCGCCGCGCCGGGCGAACTGCCCGACGACCTGCGCCAGCTGCTGAACTGGGGCGCCTGGGTGCTGAGCCTGCCGGTGGTGTGGTGGTCGGCAGCGCCGTTCTTCGCCGGAGCCTGGCGCAGCCTGCGCACGCGGCGCATCGGCATGGACGTGCCGGTCGCGATCGGCGTGGCGGTGACCTTCGTCGCCAGCACCGGTGCCACGTTCGCGCCGGGCGGCGCTTTCGGGCACGAGGTGTACTTCGACTCGCTGACGATGTTCGTCGCGTTCCTGCTGGCCGGGCGCTGGCTCGAGATGCGCGCACGCCACCGCGCCGCCGCGACGCTGGAGACGGCGCTGGCCGCGGTGCCGCGCAGCGCCCGGCGGCTGGGCGACGACGGCAGCGTGCAGCGCGTCGACGTCGACACGCTGCGCCCGGGCGACGTCGTGCAGGTGCCGCTGGGCGAGGCGTTCCCGGCCGACGGCGTGCTGCTCGACGGCTCGACCGCCGTCGACGAGGCGCTGCTGACCGGCGAGTCGACGCCGCAGGCGCGCGGCGGCGGCGACGCGCTCGTCGCGGGCAGCGTCAACGTCGGTGCGCCGGTCACCATGCGCGTCGAGCGCGTCGGCGCCGACACGCGCTACGAGGCGATCGTCGCGCTGATGCAGCAGGCACTGACGCAGCGCCCGGCGCTGGCGCGCGCCGCCGACCGCTGGGCGGTGCCTTTCCTGTGGGCAGTGCTGCTGCTGGCCGCGGGCGCGGCCGCGGCATGGAGCCTCGTCGATCCGTCGCGCGCGCTGTGGGTGGCGGTGTCGGTGCTGATCGTCACCTGCCCGTGTGCGCTGTCGCTGGCGGCGCCGTCGGCGATGACCGCCGCGGCCGGGGCGCTGGCGCGCGACGGCGTGCTGCTGGCGCGACTCGACGCGCTCGAGCCGCTGGCGCAGGTGCGCTGCCTGTTCGTCGACAAGACCGGCACGCTGACCGAGGACCGGCTGCAGCTGTCGGGCGTGCGCCTGCACGGTGCGGACCGCGGCGAAGCGCGTGCACTGCAGCGCGTGGCGGCGTCGCTCGCGGCGCACTCGACGCACCCGCTGTCGCGCGCGCTGGCCGAGGCCACGCCCGGCGCGCCGTCGCAGACGTGGCACGGGCTGCGCGAACTGCCGGGGCAGGGCCTCGAGGGCGTCGACGCCGACGGCCGCGTCTGGCGCCTGGGCCGCGCCGGCTGGGCTGCTGGCCACGACGTCGTGCCCGACGAGGCGCTGCGGCTGGTGCTGGGCCTCGACGGCCGCGCGGTCGCGGGCTTCGCCTTCGACGAGCGCCTGCGTCCGGACGCCGCCGACACGCTGCGCCAGCTGCGCGCGCAAGGCGTCGAGGTGCGGCTGCTGTCGGGCGATGCACCGCAGCGCGTGGCCGTGCTGGCGGCGCGGCTGGGCGCCGAAGCGCCGGCGGTGCAGGGGGCCGCCACCCCCGAGGACAAGCTGGCCGCGGTGCGCGCCGCGCAGGCCGGCGGCGCGCGCGTGGCGATGGTCGGCGACGGCGTCAACGACGCGCCGGTGCTCGCGCAGGCCGACGTGTCGTTCGCGATGGGGCAGGGCGCGCTGGCCGCACGTGCCGCGGCCGACGCGATCGTCGTCGGCAACCGGCTCGCGGGCATCGCGCGCGCGCGGGCGCTGGCGCGGCGCACGATGCGAGTGGTGCGCCAGAACATCGTGTGGGCCGCGACGTACAACGCGGTGTGCATCCCGCTGGCGCTGACCGGGTGGCTGCCGCCGTGGGCCGCAGGGCTGGGCATGGCGCTGAGTTCGCTGCTGGTGGTCGGCAATTCGATGCGCCTGGCGCGCTGAGCGGCGGGTCGCGACGCCGATGGATATCCTCTACCTGCTGATCCCGCTGTCGGCGGTGCTCGTGCTGGCGATCATCGGGGTGTTCGGCTGGGCGTTGCACAACGACCAGTTCGACGACCTCGACGACGAGGGAAAGCGCATTCTCGAGGGCGACGCCGCGACGGTTGACACCGATCAATCCGTCGCTGCGGGGGTTCCAGAACAATCGCCGAAAACTTGAACCAGGTCATCGCATCGTAGGAAGGAGAGATCGGATGGCAACTGCGGCAAGCGCGACGGCGCCGGGGGTGAGAACCTCGTCGGGCGCGGTGTACGACGACTGGGTGGTGCGCGCCTTCGCGCTGGCCGCCGTGCTCTGGGGCGTGGTCGGCATGCTGGTGGGCGTGATCATCGCCGCCCAGCTGGCCTGGCCCGAGCTGAACCTGGGCATCCCGTGGCTGAGCTACGGCCGCCTGCGGCCGCTGCACACGAACGCGGTGATCTTCGCCTTCGGCGGCAGCGCATTGTTCGCGACCAGCTACCACGTCGTGCAGCGCACCTGCCAGACGCCGCTGTTCGCGCCGGCGCTGGCCAAGTTCACGTTCTGGGGTTGGCAGGCGGTGATCGTGCTGGCGGCGATCACGCTGCCGCTGGGCTACACGCAAAGCCGCGAGTACGCCGAGCTGATCTGGCCGGTGGACCTGCTGATCGCGGTGGTCTGGGTGTCGTACGCGGTGGTGTTCTTCGGCACCATCGGCATTCGCAAGGTGCGCCACATCTACGTCGCGAACTGGTTCTTCGGCGCGTACATCATCGCGGTGGCGCTGCTGCACATCTTCAACAACATCCAGATCCCGACCAGCCTGACGCACTCGTACTCGGTCTACGCCGGCGTGCAGGACGCGATGGTGCAGTGGTGGTACGGCCACAACGCGGTGGGCTTCTTCCT
>NZ_DAOKZA010000038.1:0-37451 GCF_035325925.1 Azohydromonas sp.
CCTTCACCGGCACCGGCGAGATGTAGACGTAGCCGTTGATCATCCGGTGGTCGACGCCGCGCACCGGCGGGACCATGAAGATGCGGTTGTTGTACTGGCTCAGCGCCAGGTACCAGGCCTCGTCCCAGATGGTGTCGAAGGGGTACAGCGGCTCGGGGTAGTGCAGCCCGTCGTAGAACCAGAACGTGTCCTTCTCGTACCGGTTGCGCACCGGGTCGTCGGTGACGAACTGGTACTGATACGGGTACATGCGCTCCCAGCCTTCGGTGCCGGGGATCTTCTGCGCGGTCAGGTCGTGCGGGACCGGGAATTTCATGTGTGTCTCCTGGATCGTCTCGGGCAGCAGGTGGCGCGTCGGCCGGTGGGTGCAGCACGTTCAACGAGCAAGCGTCGTGCCAGCAGCGCGCCGGCGCGGGGGCCTGCGCAGGCGACGCCGGGGCCGGGCGTGCGGCGCCGCTGCCGCGCGGCGCAACGGGAGTCGATCATTTGCGTCGATCGGGCCCGGCGCGGCGGCCGAAGCGATCAAATGATCAAGTGCCGCCGGCGCCGAGGGTCTTCCCGCGGCGCGCGCTGCGCAGCGGTTGACGCCGTTCAAGGCCGGCGCCGCGCGGTGGGTCTACAACCATGGCCCCGACCCGTGGAGGACGCGCCATGACCCGCCTGCGCAGCGTCGTGCCCGCCGACGAGACCGACGACCTGCGCGCCGCGCTGCGCCTGGATGCCGACAGCGGCCAGATCTGGCTCGACGAGCACCGCATGCTGCTCGTGCACGCCGAGGCGCAGGCGCTGCTGCGCAAGGAGCTGATCGACAGCCTGGGCATGGAGCGCGCGCAAGGGCTGCTCACGCGCATGGGCTACGCCTCGGGGCAGCGCGACGCCGAGCTCGCGCGCACCGTGGCGCAGCGGCGCAGCGACGTCGATGCGTTCATGACCGGTCCGCGGCTGCACACGATGGAGGGCATCGTGCGCGTGCAGCCGGTGGCCATCGAGATCGACCGCGCCGCGGGGCGTTTCCACGCCGAGCTGCTGTGGCAGCACTCGTGGGAAGGCGAGTGGCACCGCCACTTCTTCGGCACGCACTCGGAGCCGGTGTGCTGGACGCAGATCGGCTACGCCTGCGGCTACGCGTCGGCGTTCATGGGGCGGCCGATCCTGTTCGTCGAGACCGAGTGCGTCGGCATGGGCAGCGAGGTCTGCCGCATCGTCGGCAAGCCGGTCGACGAGTGGCCCGACGCCGAGCGGCACATGCGCTTCCTCACGCCCGAGCCGATCGCCGAGCGGCTGCTCGAGCTGCAGACGCAGGTCGACCAGCTGCGCTCGACGATTGACGAGCAGCGCATGGGCCACCTGGGCGGCGTCGAGATGATCGGCCGCTCGCCGGGTTTCCGCGCCGCCTGCGAACTGCTTCGCGCCGCCGCGCCGAGCCGCATCGCGGTGCTGCTGCTCGGCGAGACCGGCGTCGGCAAGGAGCTGTTCGCGCGTGCGCTGCACCGCATGAGCCCGCGCGCCGACAAGCCCTTCGTCGCCGTCAACTGCGCCGCGATCCCGCACGAGCTGCTCGAGTCCGAGCTGTTCGGCGCCGAGCGCGGCGCGTACACCGGCGCGCAGGTCGCGCGCCCCGGGCGCTTCGAGCGCGCCGACGGTGGCACGCTGTTCCTCGACGAGATCGGCGACCTGCCGCTGCCGGCGCAGGCCAAGCTGCTGCGCGTGCTGCAGGAAGGCGAGGTCGAGCGCCTGGGCGGCACGCAGCCGCGCAAGGTCGACGTGCGCGTCGTCGCCGCGACGCACCAGCGGCTGGCGCAGCTGGTCAAGGACGGGCGCTTCCGTTCCGACCTGTACTACCGGCTCAACGCCTACGAGATCGACATCCCGCCGCTGCGCGAGCGCAAGGAGGACATCTCGCCGCTGGCGCGCCATTTCCTCGAGCAGCACCAGGCGATCGCCGGCAAGCGGCTGCGCGGCTTCACCGACCTGGCCAAGCGCGCGCTGCTCAGCTACGCCTGGCCGGGCAACGTGCGCGAGCTGCAGAACATGATCGAGCGCGGCGTGCTGCTGGCGCCCAGCGGCGGACGCGTCGAGGTCGGCCACCTGTTCCCGTGCAGCACGCGCGAGCTGCACGAGGCCGGGCTGGAGATGGTCGACGGCCTGGGCGGCGGCGGCTGGCCGGCGGGGCGCGCGCTGTGCGAGGCGGTGCTCAACGGCGTGATGACGCTCGACCAGATCGAAGCCATGCTGCTCGAGACCGCGGTCGACAAGGCGCGCGGCAACCTGTCGTCGGCGGCGCGCCTGCTCGGGCTGACGCGCCCGCAGCTCGCGTACCGGCTCAAGCGGCTGCACGAGGCGCAGCAGGCCGCGCGCGGCGACGAGGCGGCGCCGGCGGCATGAGCGCCGCCGCGCGGCCGCCCGCAGGCGGTGCTCGCCCGATCGCGCTGCGGCCGCGCCGCGACCGGGGGGCGGGCCGGTGATCGCGTCGCCGGCGGCGCGCGTCGACGCCTTCCTGCAGGCGCACCACGTGATGACGCTGGCCACCGTCGGCGAGCACGGGCCGTGGGCGGCGGCGGTGTTCTACGCACCCGAGCGCACGCCGGCGGGCCGCTCGCTGGTGTTCCTGTCGTCGCCGCGCAGCCGTCACGCCGGGCACCTCGCGCGCGACCCGCGCGTGGCGGTGACGATCCAGCGCGACTACGACGACTGGCCCGAGATCACCGGCGTGCAGGCCGAGGGGCGCGTCGAGCGTGTCGACGGCGACGCCCGCGAGCGCGTGCGTGCGCTGTACGCGCGCCGCTTCCCGCTGGTCGTGCGGGCGCCGGCGCGCGTCGCCGAGGCGCTGGCGCGCGTGCACTGGTTCCGCTTCGTGCCGGCACGGATGTACCTGATCGACAACCGGCTGGGCTTCGGCCACCGCGACGAGGTCGACTGCGGCACGTGATGCGCGCCCGCCCCGGCGCCGTCGGCCCGCGGACCCCGGCCCGCGCGACCTCGGCAGCGACCGGGTCGCGCGAGTGCCGCGCTCAACCCCCCCGCAGTTGCTCGACCAGCTTGCGCCGCAGCAGCTTGCCGGTGGCCGTGCGCGGCAGCGCGTCGATCGGGCGCAGCCAGGCCGGGCGCTGGTGCTTGGGCAGCGCGGCGATGCGTGCCTCGAGCTCGCGCCGCGCGGTGCCGTCGTCGTTGCCGGCGTAGAACAGCCCGACCGCGTCGACGCCGTCGGCGTCGGGCGCGCACACCACGGCGGCCTCGCGCAGCCCGGGCACGCCGGCGCCGAGCTTCTCCTCGAGTTCGACGAGGTTGACCCAGCGCCCGCTGATCTTCACCAGCGAGTCCTCGCGCCCGCCGAAACGCCAGCCGCCGCCAGCCGTGCGCACGAACAGGTCGGCCGGGCAGAAGCGGCCCTCGCGGAAGCTGTCGGCCTGCGCCGCAGGGCGGTCGAGGTAGCCCAGCGCCTGCATCGGGCTGGCGATCAGCAGCCGCGTCGGGCCGCCGGCGTCGGCCGCCGCCGGGTCCAGCGGGGTGATCCCGGTGCCGGGCGAGGGCTGCAGCCCGTCCTCGCCGTCGACTTCGGTCATCACCAGCACCAGCACCTCGGAGGCGCCGTAGCCGTCGACCATCGGCAGCCCGGTGGCCTGACGCCAGGCCTGGCGCAGCGTCGCGGGCAGCGCCTCGCCGGCCGACACGCAGCAGCGCACGCCGGCCGCGGCGATGCCGGCGGCCAGGCCCTCGTGCAGCAGGTGACGGTACAGCGACGGCACGCTGAACAGCATGTCCGGGCGGGTGCGCGCCACCGCCTGCGCCACCGTCTGCGGCGTCGGCCAGGTCGGGTCGAGGATCAGCGTCGCGCCGTTGCGCAGCCCCGCCAGCAGCAGGTTGGTCAGCGGGTAGGCGAAGAACAGCTTCGAACTGGCGTACAGCCGGTCGCCGGCGCGCATGCCCATGCGCTCGGTCGAGATGCGCCCGACCTCGCGCACGCAGCGGTGCGCGTGCACGACCGCCTTCGGCCGCCCCGAGGTGCCTGACGAGTGCACCCAGAACATCGGGCTGTCGTCGGCGAGCTGCACCGGCGCCGCCGGCGCCGCGGCGGCCACCTCGCGGCGGCCCTCGTCGAGCGTGATCACGCGCTCGTGCCAGGGCGCCGGCGTGCCTTCGGCCGACTCGGCGACGATCACGTTGAAGCCGGCCTCGTCGAGGATGTACTGCCACTCGGGCGCCGGGATGCGCGGGTTGACGCCGACCGCCACGCCGCCGGCCCAGATCGTGCCGAGCCAGCACACGACCCAGTCGATGCCGTCGCTCAGCTTGACCGCGACGCGGTCGCCGGGGCGCAGCCCGCGCGCGTGCCACACCGCGGCGGCGCGCGCGACGCGGTCGCGCAACTGCCCGTAGCTGATGCGCTCGTCGCCGCACTCCAGCGCGGTCGAGGCGTCGTCGTGGCCGGCCAGCAGCAGTTCGGCGGCGTTCATCACCGCGTCGACGCCGGGCGTGGCCGCGCGTGCGGCCAGCGTCGGCGCCTCGCCGCCGTACAGCCCCGGCAGGCGGCTGCGCCAGCGCGCGTACTCGGCGGTGAGCATCTGCGCGTGCTCGCGCTCCTCGGCGGCGAGCTCCTCGTACAGCCGGCGCTCGGGCGCGCCCGGCGCGATCGTCGCCGCGCGCTCGGCGAAGAAGGCGACGGCGCGTTTCTCCAGCGCGATGGCCAGCTTGAACAGGTCGGCGGCGTCCGCGGGCGGCTTCGCGTCGGCGTAGACGGCGGCGGTGCGCAGGCTGAACTCGGGCGAGGGCGCCGGCACGTCGACGTGATAGCGGCGCGACAGCGTCTCCATGTGCTCGCCTTCCATCACCGCGAAGCGGCCGAACAGCGTGCGCAGCTCCTTGTCGTCGCAGTCGGCGGCGGCGCGCTGGTAGAACGCGCGCCCGCCGAGCTCGATCTCGAACGCAGTGCGTACCGCGGCCATCGCCGCGGCGTCGGCCGCCGGCGCGGTGCCTGCGGCGCGCAGCGCGAGCCGGCCACCGCACTGCGGGCAGGCGCCGTACGGGAACGCGAAGCCTTCGCTGACCTTGCCGCACGACTGGCACTGCCACTGCATCGGCGCGTCGGCGCAGCAGATGTACAGGCCCTCGTCCTGGTCGGCCAGCGGTTGGTGGCACTTCGGGCATCGCATCATGGCGCGCCTCCTTCAGGGAGTGAGCGTTTCGGGCTGCGGCGACGCGGCCGCCTCGGCCGGTGCGGGCGGCCAGTCGGCGCGGCCGTGCTGCAGCCAGTGGCCGATCGCACGCGCCGCGCGCCGCCCGGCGGCCATCGCCAGGATCACGGTCGCGCCGCCGGTGACGATGTCGCCGCCGGCGAACACCCCGCGCAGGTTCGTCGCCTGCGTCGTCTCGTCGGCGACGATGTAGCCGCGCTTGTCCAGCGCCAGCCCCTGGGTCGCGCGGCCGACGATCGGGTTGGCCTTGGTGCCGAGCGCGTAGATCACGGTGTCGCAGGCGAACTCGACGAACTCGTCGAGCGGCACCGGGCTGCGCCGCCCGCGCGCGTCGGGTTCGCCGAGCGCCATGCGCTGCGCCTTCATGCCCCGCACGTCGCCGGCCTCGTCGAGCAGGATCTCCACCGGCGCGTGCAGGAAGCTGAAGACCACGCCTTCCTCCTTCGCGTGGCGCAGTTCCTCGACGCGCGCCGGCGCCTCGGCCTCGCTGCGGCGGTACACGCAGCGCACCTCGGCCGCGCCGAGGCGCCTGGCGGTGCGCAGGCAGTCCATCGCGGTGTTGCCCGCGCCGATCACGACCACGCGCTGGCCCAGCCCGATCGGCGTGTCGCGGTACGGGAAGCGGTCGCCGCCCATCAGGTTGACGCGCGTGAGGAACTCGTTGGCCGAATAGACCTGCCCGGCCGATTCGCCCGGGATGCCGAGGAACGACGGCGCGCCGGCGCCGGCGGCGACGAACACCGCGTCGAAGCCCATGTCGCCGGTGAGTTGCTCGATGCGGAAGGTCTTGCCGATGACCTTGTTGGTCTCGAACTTCACGCCGCCGTCGCGCAGGCGGTTGACCTCGCGGTCGATGATGTCGCGCGGCAGCCGGAACGACGGGATGCCGTAGCGCAGCACACCGCCGATGACGTGCAGCGCCTCGTAGACCGTGACCTCGGCGCCGAGCTTGACCAGGTCGGCCGCGGCGGCCAGCCCGCCCGGGCCGGAGCCGACGATCGCGACCCGGCCCAGCGGCTTGTCGACCTTGGGCGGCTCGACCGGGCGCTGGGCGGCGAAGTCGCCGACGAAGCGCTCGAGGCGACCGATCGCCACCGGCTGCATCTTCGCCTTGACCAGCACGCACTGCGCCTCGCACTGGCTTTCCTGCGGGCACACGCGGCCGCACACCGACGGGAACGGGCTCGAGTCGTAGATCGCGTCGACCGCCGACTCCAGGTCGCGCAGCAGCAGGTGGCGGATGAAGCGCGGGATGTCGATGCGCACCGGGCAGCCCTCGATGCACGTGGGCTTGACGCACTGGATGCAGCGTTCGCTCTCGCGCAGCGCGGCGGCCCAGTCGTAGCCGAGGTTGACCTCGTCGAAGGTCTGCGCGCGCTCGTGCGGCTCGCGCTCGGGCATCGGCACCTGCGTGCGCTCGAGCGCCGAGTACTTCTTGTAGGTGCGCTTGCCCTGCTTGACCAGCAGCTCCTCGAGGCTGCAGACGTGGTCGAGGTCGGCGTTGGCCTCCTGCTCCTGCGCCTTGAAGCGCTTCTGGCGCGCCAGCAGTTCCCTGAAGTCGATCTGGTGCGCGTCGAAGTCGGGCCCGTCGACGCAGGCGAACTTGACCTCGCCGCCGACGGTGACGCGGCACGAGCCGCACATGCCGGTGCCGTCGACCATGATCGTGTTCAGCGACACCTTGGTCGCGACGCCGAACGGGCGCGTGGTCTCGGTGCAGGCCTGCATCATCGGCATCGGGCCGATCGCCACCACCAGGTCCGGGCGGTCGCGCTCGATGAGGTCCTTCAGCGCCGCGGTCACGAAGCCGGCGCGGCCGAAGCTGCCGTCGTCGGTGCACACGATCAGCTCGTCGGCCCACTCGCGCAGCTTGTCGGCCCAGAAGATCAGCTCGCGGTGGCGGAACCCGACGATGCAGGTCGTGCGGTTGCCGGCCTGCTTGAACGCGCGCAGCTGCGGGTAGACGGGGGCCACGCCGAGCCCGCCGCCGACCAGCACCACGTGGCCGGCGTGCTCGATGTGCTGCGGCAGCCCGAGCGGGCCGACGAAGTCGGCAAAGTGGTCGCCCGCGGCGTAGCGGTCGCGCATCTCGCGCGTCGTGCGGCCCAGCGCCTGCACGACGACGGTGACGGTGCCGCGCTCGCGGTCGAAGTCGGCGACGGTCAGCGGGATGCGCTCGCCGGCCTCGTCGAGGCGCAGCATCACGAAGTGGCCGGCCTCGGCCGCCTGCGCGACGTCGGGCGCGTCGACCTCCCACAGGAAGGTCTGCTCGGAGAACTGCTCGCGGCGCACGATGCGCGTCATGGGGCGGGCCTCCTTCGGGGCGTGGTGGGGTGTGCGCTCAGGCCGCGGCCGCGAGCTCGCGCAGCAGCCGCTGCGCGGTCGCCGACGCGACGAGGCGCCGGTGGTTCGACGCGGTGATCGTGGTGCGCATCGGCGAGACCTGCTGGGCCACCAGCTTGCCCAGCGCGGCCAGCGCCGCGTCGTCGACCGGGCGGCCGAGCAGCGCGTAGGTGCCGTCGAGCCGCAGCGGGTGCGAGTTGGTGCCGCTGATGCCCACCGCGAGCTCGGCAAGCACGCCACCGTCGAGCCGCAGCGCGATGGCCACGCTGGCCAGGGGGAAGTCCATCCCGCCGCGCGTGCGCGCCTTGCGGAAACCGCTGACGCGCTGCGGGTGGCCGGCGGGGACGTGCACCGCGGCGACCACCTCGTGGGCGCCCAGCGTCAGGTGCGCCGCGCCGTCGTCGCGGTACAGCTCGGCCAGCGGGCGGCGGTAGCTGGTCTTGGTGCCGATCACCTCGACCTCGGCGCCGTAGGCCAGCAGCGCCGCGGCGACGTCGCCCTGGTACGCCGCGTGGCAGCGCGCACCCTGCGGCGCGACGTGGCAGGTGTCGCCCTTGAGCTTGAGGCACCAGCCGTTGGACTGGCGCCACCACTCGCTCTGGTTGTAGTAGACGCAGCGGGTGTCCTGGCACAGGTTGCCCGCCAGCGTCGCCGCGCTGCGGTGCGCCGGGCCGGCGACCGCGCCGGCGGCCTGCACCAGCGCCGGCAGCTGCTGCGCGAGCTGAGCGTGGCGCTCGATCGTCGCCAGCGTCACGCCGGCGCCGAGCCGCCACTGGCCGTGGTGCGGCTCGATGCCGGCGATGCCGGCCACGCCGGTCAGGTCGATCAGCACCGCCGGGTCGGCGATGCCGCGTCGCATGTTCGGCAGCAGGTCGGTGCCGCCGGCGACCAGCCGCGCGCCGTCCTCGGCGAGCAGCAGCGCGGCGTCGGCGAGCGTCGCCGGGCGCACGAGCCGGATGTCCTCGATCGGTCGCATCGTCTCAGCTCCTCGCCGCGGCGGCCGCGTCGGCGGTCCGGGCGGCGGTGCGCGCCGCGCGCGCGGCGGCCAGTTTCTCGTCGCGACGGCGCCGCTGGATCGCCTCCAGCAGCCGGTCGGGGGTGATCGGCAACTCGTGCACGCGCACGCCGACCGCGTCGTACACCGCGGCGGCCACCGCCGGCGGGACGCTGTGCAGCCCGCCCTCGCTCGCCTCCTTGGCGCCGAACGGCCCCAGCGGGTCGATGCTCTCGACCAGCGTGACGTCGACCGGCGGCGTGTCGAGCACGTTGACCATGCGGTAGTCGAGGAAGTTGGGCGCCAGCGGCAGCCCCTCGTGGTAACGGTTCTCCTCCGACAGCGCCTGCCCCAGCCCCATCCACACCGCGCCCTGCACCTGCCCCTCGACGGCCAGCGGGTTGATCGCGCGACCGCAGTCGTGCGCGACCCACAGGCCGACCACGCGCACCGCGCCGGTGTCCTCGTCGACCTCGACCTCGGCCACCTGCGCCGCGTACGAGAAGCCGGCGCTCGAGCCGACGGCGGCGCCGCGGAACTTGCCGCCCTGCGTCTCCGGCGGCGTCGACCAGGTGCCCTTGACGGTCAGCGTGCCGGTGTCGACCAGCGCGGCCTGCACGACCTGCGCGAAGTCCAGCGACGACTCGCCGCAGCTGACCTGGCAGCACTCGCCTTCCCACTCGACCTGCTCGGGCGTCACGCCCAGGCGCTTGGCGGCCGCCTCGACGAGCACCGCCTTCAGCGCCTGCGCGGCGCGCAGCGCGGCGTTGCCGACCATGAACGACACGCGCGACGAGTACGAGCCGTTGTCCTTGGGCGTGAGCACGCTGTCGGTGGCGACGACGCGGATGCGCGACATCGGCAGCAGCAGCACCTCGGCGACGATCTGCGTCAGCAGCGTCGACGAGCCCTGGCCGATGTCGCTCGCGCCGGTGAGGATCGTGATACCGCCGTCGAAGTCGAGCTTGAGGTTGACCACCGCGTGCGGCTCGCCGCTCCAGTGCACCGGCTTGGCCGACCCCGACACGTAGTGCGAGCAGGCCATGCCCAGGCCGCGGCGCAGCGGCCCGCGGGTCGGCGCCGCGGCCGAGGCGGCGCGGCTGCGGCGCTCGCGCCAGTCGCTGCGGCGCTCGACCGCGTCGAGGCACTGCGGCAGCCCGTACGAGTTGACCTGCAGCTCGTTGAGCGTGCGGGTCGGCGGCGTGATCAGGTTCGCGCGGCGCAGCGCGAACGGGTCCAGCCCGAGCGCCTCGGCCATCTCGTCGAGCAGGGCCTCGAACGCGAAGCGCACGTTGACCGCGCCGTGGCCGCGCATCGCGCCGCACGGCGGCAGGTTGGTGTAGACGCGCCAGCCGCGGTAGCGCACCGCGCCGATCGTGTACAGCGCGTGCAGCAGCGCGCCGGCGTAGAGGATGGTCACGAGGCCGTAGCCGGCGTAGGCGCCGCCGCGCTGCACGACCTCGGCGTCGACCGCGGTGATGCGCCCGTCGCGGGTCAGCCCGATCTTCAGCCGCGTGCGCGTCGACGGGCGCGCGCGGTGCGTCAGGAACGCCTCCTCGCGCGTGAGCTCGAGCTTGACGGTGCCGCCGGCGGCGCGCGCGAGGCAGCCGGCGATCATCTCGAAGTTCAGCGGCTCGACGCGGTGGCCGAAGCCGCCGCCGACGAAGGGCTTGACGACGCGGATCGCCGCGCTGTCCAGCCCCAGCGTCTGCGCGAGCATCAGGTGCAGGTAGTAAGGCACCTGCGTCACCGAGTGCAGCGTCAGCTGCCGGCGCTCGGGGTCCCACTGCGCGACGCTGGCGTTGAGCTCGATCTGCCCGTGCGAGACCTCGGCGCAGTCGTACGTGCGCTCCATCACCAGGTCGGCGGCGGCGAAGCCGGCGTCGACGTCGCCGAAGTCCTGCTCGACGCTGCGCTCGATGTTGCCGGGCTTGTTGTCGTGCAGCTGCACCGCGCCGTCGGCGCGCGCGGCGTCGGCGTCGAAGTACGCCGGCAGCGCCTCGATGTCGACCTCGACGGCGCGCAGCGCCGCCTCGGCGGTGTCGATGTCGTCGGCGGCGACGGCGAACAGCGGCTCGCCGCGGTAGCGCACGCGCTCGCGCGCCAGCGGCCACTCGTTCTGCGAGATCGGGATCACGCCGTAGGGGGCGGCGAAGTCCTGCCCCGTGACGACCGCGTGCACGCCGGGCATCGCCAGCGCGCGCGTGGCGTCGATGCGGCGGATCACGCCGTGCGCGACCGGGCTGCGGCCGATGCGCCCGACCAGCGCGCCGGGGAAGGGCAGGTCGGCGGTGTAGCGCGCGCGCCCGCTGACCTTCTCGACGCCGTCGACCAGCGGCCGGCGCTGGCCGACCGAGTGCGTCGGCGGCGCCGGGTCGTGCGGCAACTGGGTGTGTTCGAACTTCATGCGCTGGCCTCCGCCGCCGCCTGCACCGACTCGACGATCTTCACGTAGCCGGTGCAGCGGCACAGGTTGCCCGACAGCGCCTCGCGGATCTGCGCCTCGCTCGGGTGCGGCTCGCGCCGCAGCAGCGCCTCGGCGGCCATCACCATGCCGGGGGTGCAGAAGCCGCACTGCGCGCCGAGCTTCTCGTGGAACGCGCGCTGCAGCGCCGACAGCCGGCCCTGCTGCGCGAGCGACTCGATGGTCTCGACGTGGCGCGCCTCGACGCTGGCGGCCAGCGTGATGCACGCCATGCGCGGCTCGCCGTCGACGAGCACGGTGCACGCGCCGCACTCGCCGCCGTCGCAGCCCTGCTTGGTGCCGGTGAGCTGCAGCGCGTCGCGCAGCACCTCGAGCAGCGTCGCGCTGTCGCGCGCGGCGACCCGCTGCGCCCGGCCGTTGACGGTGATCTGCAGCAATCGGTGGGTCATGGCTCAAACCTCCTTCGGGCGCAGGTCGCGCACGCGCACCGCCTTGCCCTGCGAGCGCGGCACGCTGCCCGGGGCGAGCACGACGATCTCGGCGGTCACGCCGATCAGCGACTTGACGTGGTGGATGGCGTCGGCGGCGAGCTCGCCGAAGCGGTCGGCGGCGATGCCGGGCTGCGCCTCGACCTCGACGCGCAGGTGGTCGAGGTGGCCGTGGCGCGTGACGACCAGCTGGTAGTGCGGCGCCAGCCCCGGGCGGCCGACGAGCACCGACTCGATCTGCGACGGGTAGACGTTGACGCCGCGGATGATCAGCATGTCGTCGCTGCGCCCGGTCACGCGCAGGATGCGCACGTGCGTGCGGCCGCAGTCGCAGCGCTCGCGCGTCACGCGCGTGACGTCGCGCGTGCGGTAGCGCAGCATCGGCAGCGCCTCCTTGGTCAGCGTCGTGATCACCAGCTCGCCCACCTCGCCGTCGGGCAGCGGCTCGCCGGTGTCGCGGTCGATCACCTCGAACAGGAAGTGGTCCTCCCAGCCGTGCAGCCCGTGGCGGCACTCGCACTCGCAGGCCACGCCGGGGCCCATGATCTCGGACAGCCCGTAGACGTCGACCGCGCGCAGCCCGATGCGCGCCTCGATCTCCTCGCGCATCGCGGTGCTCCACGGCTCGGCGCCGAACATGCCGATCGCCAGCCCGCTGTCGCGCAGGTCGACGCCCATCTGGTCGGCGACCTCGGCCAGCGCCAGCGCGTACGACGGCGTCGCGCACAGCACGCGCGGACGGAAGTCCATGATCAACGCGATCTGCCGCTCGGTGCCGCCGCCGGAGACCGGCACCACCGGGCAGCCCAGCCTGGTCGCGCCGTCGTGCGCGCCCAGGCCGCCGGTGAACAGCCCGTAACCGTAGGCGTTGTGCACGAGGTCGCCGGGGCGCACGCCGGCGCAGTGCAGCGAGCGTGCCATCAGGTCGGCCCAGCGGCCGAGGTCGCCGGCGGTGTAGCCGACCACCGTCGGCTTGCCGGTGGTGCCCGACGACGCGTGCAGCCGCGCCAGCGACGTCAGCGGGCGCGCGAACAGCCCGAACGGGTAGTGGTCGCGCAGGTCCGTCTTGACCATGAACGGCGCGCGGCGCAGGTCGTCGAGGTGGTGCACCGCGTCGGGGTGCAGCCCGGCGGCGTCGAGCCGCGCACGCTGCCACGGCACGTGGTCCCACAGGTTGCGCAGCACGTCGCGCAGCCGCTCGAGCTGCAGCGCCTCGAGCGCGTCGCGCGACATCGTCTCCATCGTCGGGTGCAGCCCGACCGCGGTGTCGGCGGCGAAGTGCCTGGCCTCGACGGTCGCTCCCATCGCCTCGCTCCTACGTGCGGCGCACGCCGCGCACCGGCAGCCGCGGCAGCGGCAGGAAACCCTGGTTGAACGCGGCGCGCGTGACCAGCGTGAACTTGAACCAGGCGCCGCCGGCGGCGGCCAGTGCGCCGGCCAGCGCCTGCAGCGTCTGCAGCGCGCCGTCGCCCAGCGGCGCGCCGAGCGCGGCCACCGCGGCGGCCAGCGGCAGCAGCGTCGCCGGCTTGAACACCAGCGCCGCGTGGTCGATCGCCGCCAGTGCGCGCGGCGCCGCGCGCAGGCGGCGGCGCCACGCGGTCCACAGCGCCAGCCGCAGCGCGAGCAGCGCCGCGAAGACGGCCCAGGCCGCGACCGGTGCCGCGGTCAACGGCGAGGTCAGCAGCAGCCACAACCCGGCGCCTTCGGCCAGACCGGTGGCCACCACGAGCGGCACCGTGGCCGGCTCGCGCCACGCCGGGATGCCCTTGGCGGCCTGCAGGATGCGCGCCTGGCAGTACACGAAGGCCAGCGCGAGCAGCGCCGCCAGCGGCCGCGCCGCGCCCACGCCGAGCAGCACCGCGCCGACCGCGGCGAACAGCAGCGGCGCGACCCAGGCCTCGCGCGACATCCACGAGCGCCGCGGGTGCAGGAACACGTTGAGCGCGCGCAGCGGGCGGCCGATCTCGGCCCACACCGCGAGCAGCCCGCAGCCCACCAGCAGCGCGCCGGCGGCAAACACCCACGCGGGCGCGCCGGCCAGCGCGGCGGCGACGATCAGCCCGCTGCCGGCGCCGCCGCCGACGAAGTTCGTCGCGGCGCGCCAGTCCCAGCTCTGCTGGTGCCAGGGGTTCGGGCCGTAGCTCATCGCGTGGCCTCCTCGGCGGCGTCGCCGCCTTCGGCGCTGTCCCAAAGGTAGAACATGCCCGGGCCGGTGCCCAGCTCCTCGTGCAGCGTGAAGTGCCGGTTCTCGGCGAGCAGCTTCGAGACGTTGCTGTTCGGGTCGTCGAGGTCGCCGAAGGCCAGGGCCTCGGCGATGCAGGCGTTGGCGCACGCCGGCGTGGCCTCGGGGTCGACGCCCGGCGTCTGCCCCTTGGCCAGCCCGGCGTCGACGCGGTCGACGCAGAACGTGCACTTGGTGGCCACCGCGAGCCGGTCGGGGTCGAAACGCGCCTGCTCGTGCTCGCTGGCGAGGCCGTAGGCGAAGCTGGCGCGCTCGGTCTTGTAGCGCGCCTGGTACGGGCAGGCGACGGCGCAGTAGGCGCAGCCGATGCAGATGTCGTAGTCGATCGTCACGATGCCGTCGGCGCGCTTCTTCGTCGCCGTCGTCGGGCACACGTCGAGGCACGGCGGTTCGTCGCAGTGCTGGCAGCCCACCGGCACGAAGGCGCGCTGCACGTTCGGGTACTCGCCGAACTCCATGTCGAGCACGCGCCGCCACTGCACGCCCGGCGGCGTCGCGTTGGCGTGCTTGCACGCGGCGGTGCAGGTCTGGCAGCCGACGCAGCGCCGCAGGTCGGCGACCATGGCCCACCTGGTCATGCGCGGGCCCTCGCGATCTTCACGCGCACGATGTCGGCGCCCGAGCCGGTGGCGTCGGTCAGATCCATGTCCATCGTCGCCAGCGCGTTCATGCTCGGCACGCCGAAGTCCTTGGCCAGCGGCGTGGCCCAGTGGTCGAACTGGCCGATCAGCAGCAGCGTGTCGGGGCGGATGCCCTGGCGCAGCACCGCGCGGCCGCGCACCTTGCGCTTCGGCGTCGCGATCTCGACCTCGTCGCCGTCTTCGATGCCCAGCCGCGCCGCGGCCTGCGGGTTGACGATCACGCCGCGGTGGCCGGCGATGTTGTCGGCCACCTCCTTGATCATCTGCACGCCGGCGTTGCCGCCCCAGGCGTACTGCATGCTGCGCGCGGTCAGCAGCCAGAAGGGGTAGGCCGCGGCGTCGCCGCCGACCTTGGCCACCGCGTGCTCCCACAGCCCGGGGAAGTCCTTCCACGGCGGCAGCGCGTTGTACTCCTTCAGCTGCGCGTCCCACCAGTGCATGCCGTGTTCGTGCAGCCGGCGGCCGAGCTCCTCGCCGACGCGCTTCAGGCGCTCCTGGTACGGCAGCTCGTAGCGCAGCCCGGCGCGCTGCAGCGTCGGCGTCAGGTACCACTGCGCCTGCGAGAACGGCCGCGTCATCATCCCGTGCTCGCGCCACCAGTCGAGGCCGTGCACCTCGCGGCCCTCGCTGACCTCGGCGCTGGCCGAACGGCACACCGCGTCCCACACCTGCTCGCGTGTCGGCGGCCGGTCGGTGGGCAGCGCGTGGTCGCCGTGCTCGTGCCTGAGCGGCACGCCGCAGCCGCCCTTGTTGATCGAGGCGACGTACTTCGCGGTCAGCCCGGTGCGCTCGGCGAGCTCGGTGGCGACGTCGGTGAAGTCGCGCGCCTGACCGCGCGCGTCGACCGCCGGCTGGCGCAGCGCGAAGCCCTCGTGCTGCCAGAACTGCTCGACGTACTTGGTGCCGCCGATGCGGATCAGCTGCAGGCTCTCGAGGTCGGTCGCGTCGGGCAGCAGGACGTCGGCGAAGTGGTTGGTCTCGTCGCGCGTGTAGGCGAAGGCGACGACGAACGGGAAGCGCGCCATCTTCTCGCCCAGCGCCGTCGTGTCCCAGAACGAGATCGCCGGGTTGGTGCGGTAGACGAACCACACGTCGGGCGGCGTCACGCGCGGCAGCCCTTCGGGCGTGTCGTCGAGGAACATCCACGAGAAGTGCGTCGGCCCCAGCGCCTGGCTCCACGGCCCGTCGGAGGCCAGCGGCACCATCGTGCGGTAGGCGTTGCGGATGTTCGGCTTCGGCGACCACTCGCCCTTGCGCGTCGTGTTCAGCGCGTAGTGCATGAAGCCGTCGACGCCCGGGCGCACCGTGACGCTGTCGTGGCGGTGCGACATCGGCCGCGCCAGCCGCACCGTGGTGCCGATCGTGCCGCCGGGCACCTCGAGCGCGCCGACCAGCACCGCCAGCAGCGTGCGCGCCCAGCAGCACTCGTAGCCGCCCCAGCCGTTGTTCACGGTCTTGCCCAGCGACACCGCCACCGGCCGGTACGGCATCGTCACGCCCTCGATCTCGATGGTCTGGCCGACGCAGGCGTGGTCGAGGTACTCGTGGGCGATGCGCCGGATCTGCGCCGCCGGCACATCGCACACGCCGGCGGCCCAGTCGGGGTCGTACGGGCGCATGTGCTCGACGAGCAGCGTGAACGCGGTGCGCCCGGCCAGCCGCCCGTCGCCGAGCACCTCGTCGTCGGCGCCGATCTCGACCGCGTCGGCCTCGTACGCGCCTTCGAGCGCCTCGTCGATGCCGGGCGTGTCGTGCGGCACCGCGCGCTGCGTGCGCGCGTCCCACACCAGCGGCTTGCGCGTGGCCGCATCGCGCAGGTAGTAGCCGTGCGCGCCGACCAGGTACGGCGCGCCGCTCCAGCGCTTCAGGAACGCGAGGTCGAGCCGCTCGCGCGGCGCCTCGTGCAGCATCACGTGGATCAGCGCGTAGAGGAACGCCGGGTCGGTCTTCGGCTTGATCGGCACCCACTCGGCCGAGCAGGCGCCGGTGACCGACAGGTGCGGCTCGACCTGCACGCGCTTCATGCCGCGCACGCGCGCCTTGGCGTGGCGCCAGATGCCGACCACGCCGCCCGAGGCCTCGATGTTCGAGCCGCACGAGATCAGGTAGTTGGTCAGCGGCGTGTCGGCGGCGACGATGAAGGCGCGGTGCCAGAACTCGCCGTACAGGTGCTCGCTGTGGTAGCACTTGACGCCCTGGCCCGAGCCGAGCCCGAAGTCCACCGGGCCCCACGCGGCGAGGAACGCGGGGAAGCTGCCCATGTACATCTGCGGCGTGCCACCGCCGCCGAAGCTGGCGGCCACGCGCGGGTAGCCCGAGGCGTCGAGCAGCCCCTCGTCGCGGACCGCGTTCAGGCGCGCGGCGATCGTCGACAGCGCCTCGTCCCAAGAGATCTCGACGAAGCCGGGGTCCTCGTCGCGGCCCTTCTTCGGGTTGGTGCGCTTCATCGGCGCGAGCACCCGGTTCGGGTTGTAGGTCTTCTGGATCAGCCCGAAGGCCTTGACGCAGACCTTGCCGCCGCCCGGGTGCACGGCGGCGGCGCAGAAGTTCGGCTCGACCTCGGTGGCCACGCCGTCCTCGACCTTGACGGTCAGCAGGTCGGGCCCGGCGACGCACTGGTAGCAGTACGTCGGCACGCGGCGCGTGGCGGTCGGCGCGGCAGCAGTCATCCCCGGCCTCGCGAGGTTCGCCCGGGGCTCAGCCGGCCAGCGTCTTCGCCTTCTGCGCCTTCGCGGCCAGGCGCTGCGCGGTCTTCGCGACGTCGACGACGAAGCGCGCGTGCCGGCCGCGCACGATCGGCTCGACCGCGTCGCGGCCCTCGACCTCGAACTGCACCGCACGGCCGTCGACCGCGGCCACGCGCACCGTCAGCTCGACGCTCATGCCCAGCAGCGTCGCGCCGACGTGGTCGATCTCGACGCGCGTGCCCACCGAGTCCTCGCCGGGATCGAGATGCTTCAGCAGCAGGTTGCGGCACGCGACCTCGATGTCGCGCACGAGCATCGGCGTGGCGTACACGCGCGCCGCCTCGCCCATGAAGTCGATCGTGCGCTCGCGGTCGACCTCGAAGCTCACGCTCGAGGCGACGCCGGGTTGCAGGGTGGTCTTCATCGTCGTCTCCTGGTTCGGGTCGCCGCGGCAGCGGTCCGGCGCATGCGGGTGCGCCCGCCCCGCGCGGTGGCTGTACACTCGTTCTGCCGACCGTTTGGTCGATTCTGGTACCGGAATGCGCCTTTCGGATTTGATCTGGTTCATGGTTTTGATCACCCGTGGCGCGCGCTGAGCCCAAGCCGCCCGCCGGCGCGCGGCCGCGCCGCCGCCGCGCCGCCTCCGCCGCCCCGCTGGGCGCGCCGACGATCCGCCCGGCGCGGCGCGCCGACCTGGCGCAGGTCGTCGCGATCGACGCCACCGTCACCGGCGTCGAGAAGGAGGCGTACTGGCACGGGTTGTTCAGGCGCTACGGCACGCGCGGGCAGGGCCAGCGGCACTTCCTGGTCGCGCTGGTCGACGGCCGCGTCGCCGGCTTCGTGATCGGCGAGGTGCGCGACTGGGAGTTCGGCCAGCCGCCGTGCGGCTGGGTGTTCGCGATCGACGTCGACCCGAGAGTGCGTCAGGCCGGCGTGGGCACGCGGCTGCTGGCCGCGGTCAGCGAGCGCTTCGCCGCCGCCGGCGTGCGCAAGCTGCGCACGCTGCTGGCCAGCGACAACACGCTGATCCTGTCGTTCTTCCGCAGCCAGGGGATGATGGCCGGCTCGCTGATCCCGCTCGAGATGGACCTGCCGGCCGAGGACGTGCGGCCATGAAGCTGCAGAAGAACTCCCGGCTGGCGCTGTACAGCGTGCTCGACTTCGCCGCCGACCCGCAGCGCCACATCCCCGCCGCCGAGATCGCCGAGCGCTACGGCGAGTCGGCGCACCACCTGGCCAAGGTGCTGTCGGAGCTGGCGCGCGCCGGCATCGTCGAGTCGGTGCGCGGCGTCGGCGGCGGTTACCGCTTCGTCGCCAACCCCAAGCGCCTGACGCTGCTCGACGTGATCCGGCTGTTCGAGGACCTCGGCGAAGACGGCGACGGCCACCCCGGCGCCGACACCCCGGTCGACCGCGCGCTGGCCACCGTGCTCGCCGAGATCGACCAGATCGCCCGCGCGACCTTCGGCTCGATCACGGTGGCGACGATGCTGCGGCTGATCGAGCGGCAGGCCGCGCCGCGGCGCGACGGGCGGGGCTGAGCGCTTCCGCGCCGCGTGCGTTCGGCGCCTGGTCGCCGCGGCGTGCCGGCGCCGTGCCTATCATCGCCGCGTGAGCTTCGCCCTCGGCAAGATCCAGCCCCCGCTGCCGCGCCGCGGCCGGCTGCTCGAGCGCCCGCGGCTCGAGGCGCGGCTGCGCGATGCGCTGCGCACGCACCGCGTGGTGCTCGTCGTCGCGCCGGCCGGCTGCGGCAAGACCGCGCTGCTGGTGCGCACGCTCGTGCCGCCGCCGCCGCGCGGTGCGCTGGCCTGGGTCTCGATCGATCCGGGCGACGACCTGCACCGCCTGCTCCAGTGCCTGCTCGCCGCGCTCGAGCCGCACGACCTGCCGTGGCGTGTCGCGCCCGAGGGCCTGCTCGCCGAGGCGCTGCTCGGCGACGCGCGCGGCCGCCAGCAGGCGGTCGACGCGCTGGCCGACGCGCTCGACGCCGCCGAGGTCGAGCACGGCACGATCGTGCTCGACGACCTGCACCACCTCGACGACGAGGCCGCGCAGCACTTCATCGAGCGGCTGGTCGAGCGCCTGGGCGCGCGCTGGACGCTGGTGCTGTCGGCTCGCGACGTGCCGCCGGTGCTGGTGTCGCGCGCCGCGGCCGCTGGCGAGCTGGCGCAGTTCGGCGAGGCCGACCTGCGCTTCGCTGCCGACGAGGTGCAGGCGTGGTTCGCCGAGCAGGGCATCGACGCCGACACCGCGCGGGTGCTGCACGCGCGCACCGCCGGCTGGGCCGCCGGGCTGCGGCTCGTGCTCAGCGGCGCGCGCGGCGCCGGGCCGGGCGCGACGATCGACCGCACCGCGTTCGACTACCTCGCCACCGAGGTGCTGGCCCACCTCGACGCGGCGCTGCGCCGTTTCCTGCTCGACACCAGCGTGCTGCACGAACTCGACGCGGCGCGCTGCGCCGCGCTGACCGGTGACGCGCACGCGGCGCGCTGGCTCGACGAGATCGAGCGCCGCGGCCTGTTCGCCAGCGTCGTCGACGAGGCCACCGGCACGCTGCGGCTGCACGACCTGTTCCGCGACGCGCTGCGGCACCGGCTGCGCATCGAGCGCCCCGACGACTGGCCGCGCCTGCTGGCGCGCGCCGCCGGACTCGAAGCCGACCCGGTGCGCCGCCAGGCGCTGCTGCTGGCCGCCGGGCTTGCCGACGCCGCGGCGCGCGCGCTGCTCGACGCGGCGCCCGCGATGAACACCGGCGGCGCGGTGGGCACCGTGCTGCGCCTGCTCGCCGCGTACCCCGAGGCCTTCCGCGCCGGCTCGGCCGAGTGGCAGCGCGTCGCCGCGCTGGCCACGCTGACCGTGTGGCGGCTCGGCGAGTCCGAGCGGCACTTCGCCAGCGCCGCGTCGCTGTACCGTGCGCGCGGCGACTCCGCGGCGGCGCAGACGATGGACGCGCGCCGTGCGTCGGTGCTGGTCGCGCTGGGGCGCATCGGCGACGCCGCGGCGGTGCTCGACGCGCTCGCCGCCGCGCCGCCGGCCGGGTTCGAGGCGCGGCTGCTGGCCGCCAACGCGGCGACCTGGCTGCACCTCGAGCGCGGCGAGTACGACGCCGTCGCGCCCGCGTTCGAGGTCATGCTGCAACTGCTGCAGGGCCGCAGCGAGGTGCCCGACTGGAGCAACGTGCCGCCGCCGCGCCAGACCGCGTGCCGCGGCATGGCTGCGCTGACGCAGCGCTGGGCCACCGGCGCGCTGGCGGCGGCCGGCGACCGGCCGACCCCGCTTGGCACCTTCGCGCTGCTGTCGCTGGCCTGGCGCGCGCTGTGGCTGGGGCGCGCGGGCGAGTCGCGCGCGCTGCTCGAGCAGGCACTGGGCGACGCGGCCTGGGGCGGGCACGAGGTCATCGCGCGCAGCCACGCGCTGGCGCTGCAGGCGGTGCTCGCGCTGCTGCGCGGCGACGCCGCCGACGCGGTGCGCACGGTGCGCCGGCGCATCGACGAACAGCCCGCCGGTTACGCCGGCTGGGGCGTGTGGCACGTGCTGCACTACGCCGCGCGTGTCGCCGCCGCCGCGGGCGACGACGCGGCGCTGCGCGACTGGTTGCAGCGGCTGAACGCGCTGCACGACACGCTGTCCGACGCGACGCCGCAGCGCTTGCTTCCGGTGGCCGCGCTGCGCGGCATGCTGGCGTTGCACCAGGGCGACCGTGCCGGGGCGAGCGCCCACTTCCAGCAGGTGCTCGACGACGAGGCGCACGCCGACCTGCTCGGCCTGGCCGGCGAGGTGCGCGTTCGGCTGGCACGGCTGCGGCTCGCCGGCGGCGACCGCGACGCGGCCGCGGCGCTGATCGCGCCGCTGCTCGAGCGTGTCGACGACGGCCCGCGCGGCGCGGTGTTCGCCGCCGCCGACCTCGCCGCGCTGTCGCGCGAGGACTGGGCCGGCCGGCTCGGCGCCGCGGCCCAGGCGACGCTGCGCGGCTGGGCCGACGCGCTGATGCACCCCGCGACCGAAGACCCCGCCGAGGCACGCGCCGCCGACGGCGCGGTCGCACCCACCGGCGAGCGCCTGTCGGCGCGCGAGCTCGAGGTGCTCGCGCGACTCGCGCGCGGCGACAGCAACAAGGTGATCGCACGCGCGCTCGACCTGAGCCCGCACACCGTCAAGCGCCACGTCGCCAACGTGCTGGGCAAGCTCGGCGTCGCGTCGCGCGGGCAGGCCGCGGCGTGGTACCACGGCCATGCCGCGGCGCGCGATTGAGCGCCGCGCGAGCGTTCAGCTCACGGCCTGCGCGACGCGCCGATCAGCAGCACGCCGCCGCCGACGATGGCGGCGATGCCGGCCCACAGCGGCACGTTGACGGTCTCGGTCTGAGCCACCTTCAGCTCGATCGGGCCGACCTTCGCGGCGGTGCTCTCCTTGGTATACGAGAAACCCCCGTACGCCAGCCCGAGGGCCCCGGCGACGATCAGCACGATCCCCAGCAGTCGAACTGCGCTCATCACGTTCCTCTTTGCATCGGCGGCCACCCGCGGGCGGCCCGGTGCCGTGATTGGAGCCGCGAGCGGCGCGCCGGTCTGTAGGACGGGACGAGGACCTGCGGTAGGAGAAGGCAGCGGCGCGTTCGCCGCCTCAACCGGGCATCGACAGGCGCTTGACCGCCTTGACGAAACGTTCGAGCGTCGGCGACAGCACGCCCGGCGCGAGGCGCACGTCGAGCAGCTGGAAGCGCCCGCGCGTGGCGTGCGCGCGCTCGAGCGCGGCGACCAGCTCGCCGCGCGTGGTCACCACGTGGCCGTCGCCGCCCATGCCGGCGGCCATCGCGGCGAAGTCCCAGGTGCCGAGGTCGTTGAAGCGGCCCTCGGGCATGAAGGTGCGCAGCATCTCCCAGCTGGCGTTGTTGAACACCAGCACGATCGGGTCCCAGCCGTAGCGCCGCGCGTTGCCCAACTCCCAGCCGGTCATCTGGAACGCGCCGTCGCCCACGAGGACCAGCGGCCGCCGCCCGGTGGCCGCCTGCAGCCCCAGGCCGGCGGGCACGCCGTAGCCCATGGTCGCGTAGTAACCCGGCGCGACCAGCGCGGTGGGCTCAATGTCCATCGCGGTGAACAGGCAGTCGCCGACGTCGCAGGCCAGCGGCAGCGGGCCGTGGCGGCGCATCAGCGCGTTGATGGCGTCGGCGATGTCGCGCGGCACCACCGGCGCGTCGGCGCCGCCGGGCGCGGCGGGCGGCGCCGAAGGCGGGGTGCCGCGGCGCGGCGGTGGCGCGGCGGACGGCGGCACGCGCTCGAGCAGCGCGTCGATCAGCGCCGCCAGCGGCAGGTCGTGGTACACGTGATGGCCCATCGCGACGTCGCCATCGTAGGCGTGGATCGCGTGGCGGAAGTCGATGCGCCGCGCCGACACCGCGAAGTTGGTGTCGCTGACGATCACGCCGAGCAGCAGCAGCGCGTCGCTGGACTCAACGCGTTCGGACAGCGCCGGGTCGCCGGCCAGCCCGAGGTAGGTGCCGGCCAGCGCCACGTCGGCGTCGGCGAGCAGGCCGCGGCCCATGAAGGTGGTCGCCACCGGGATCGCCAGCCGCCGCGCCAGCTCGGCCACCCGCGACTCGAGCGCGTAGCGGCGCACCTCGACGCCGACGACCAGCATCGGGCGCTGCGCGGCGCGCAGCCGCGCGAGCAGCTCGTCGGCGCAGGCGGCGAGCCGCTCGGCGTCGACCGGTGCCGCCGGCGTCGCCGGCACCGCGTCGCAGGGCCGATCGGGCATGTCGCGCGGGATCTCGAGGTACACCGGGCGCGAGTGCGCCAGCGCCGCGTCGAGCACGCGCGCGATGCGCGCCGGCGCCGTCTGTACGTCGTCGAGCACCGCGCGGTCGACGGTGAGCTCCTCGTACAGCCGCCACTGCGAGTCGAGCGTCTTCACCTGGTGGTGCAGCAGCAGCCCGCTGGCGGCCTCGTGCGCCGCCGGCGCCCCCGACAGCACGACCAGCGGCACGCGCTCGGCGTAGGCGCCGGCCACCGTGTTGACCAGGTTGAACGCGCCGGCGCCGTAGGTCACCGCGGCCACGCCCAGCCCGCCGCGCGCACGCGACGCCGCATCGGCGGCGAAGCCGACGCCGGGTTCGTGCGACAGCGTCACCAGCGGCAACCGCGCGCTGCGCTCGATCGCGCGGAACAGCGGCAGCGCGAAGTCGCCGGGGATGCCGAACACCTCGGTCGCACCGCGCGCGGCCAGCGCGTCGAGCAGCCGTGCGGTCAGGGTCTCGTTCATTGCCACAGCGGTCCGATCGCGTCGAGCGTGTTCTTCAGCACCAGCCCGTACTCGGTGTCGCCCTCCATCACGAGCGCGCGCTCGAAGAACAGCCGGTCGGCGTCATCCTCGCCGCGCACCAGCCGCCACAGCGCGTCGGCGCGCGCGCGGATCACCAGCGCCGGGGCGTCGCGCGACGGCGCGACCTCGAAGCCGCGTGCGCCCAGGCGCAGGCGCACGCGCACCCCGAGTTCGAGCACCTCGACCTCGACGGTGCGCTGCGCCAGCAGCCGGCGCTGCTCGGCGTCGAGCCGCGGCCACAGCGCCAGGTCGAGCGCGCGCGCCGCGACGAACGACGGCGGCTGCGTCGGCAGCCGGCGCACGACGCCGCGCACGTGCCGCGCGGCGCGTGCCAGCGGCGCGGGCAGGCCGGCGTAGAGGTCGGCCGGGGGGGTGGTCGTGTTCATGCGGCGATCTCCTGCATGCCGGGCTGGCGGCGTGCGAACCCGTCGACCAGCGCGCCGGGCAGCCCCAGCGCGTCGAGTTCGGCGCGCGCGGCATGTGCGTCGGCACCGTGGTGGAACACGTCGTCGAACAGCGCGACGACGCGCGCGAAGCCGCGGCTGCACGGCGACAGCCGCACGCGCGACACGCCGGCGGCGGCCAGCGCGTCGCGCGCGCCGATCAGGCAGTGCAGCGCCGCCGACTGCGTCTGGATGCCGTTGAGCACGAGGAACGGCGCGCCCTCGCTGCTGGTGAGCAGCAGCCCGTCGGCGTCGTCGCGGCAGCGGAAGTCGCACTCGTCCTTGTTCAGCCGGTGGTGGCGCGCGGTGAAGCAGCGCGCCGAGAACGCCAGCGGCATGCGCCCGAACGCGAACACCTCGGTGGCGACCGGCCCGGCCGGGCCACTCACGCGGTCGTCGGCCGGGTTGATGCGCGCGACCGCGTCGAGCGCGAGCTCGAGCGGCGCGACCCAGCACGACGCGCCCAGCGGCGCCAGCTCGGCCAGCGCGGCGCGGCTGTAGACGTTGACGTGCGGCCCCAGCACGAAACCCGGGCGCTGCGGGCGCTTCGCGTGCTCGCGCGCGAGCACCGCGAGCGCCGACGCGTCGCCGGCCTCGACGGCGAACTCGTCGTGCTCGCAAAGGCGGCGCAGCGTGCGCAGTTCGGACTCGCTCATCACCAGCGCCTGCGTGGCCAGCACCACGGACTTGCCGCAGCGTGCCAGGTCGCGCGCCAGCGCGATCCAGTCGTCGGTCCTGAATTCGTTGCGCCGCGAGCACACGACCTCGCCGAGCACGACGGTGTCGGCCGCGCTGTCGGCGACCTCGGCGTAGAAGGCCATCGCCTGCGCGCGCGGCCACCAGTACTGCAGCGGCCCGACGGTGAGGCCGAAACGGGGAGTGGAGGTCATCGGTTTCGTCGCCACGTTGTGCATCGCCTGATCAGGTCGAAGCTCGCCGACCCCTCGAGCGGCCGCAGGCGCTTCGGGGGGTATCACCGCCACGGCCGGTCGTAGGCCCCCAGCGTGTGCTGCTGCCCCTCGGCCCAGCGCGCCAGTTGCGCCGACCAGCCCGGCTGCACCGCGTAGCGCGCGCCCGACGCGGCCTGGTCGATCGCTGCGCGCCACACGCGCGTGACCTCGGCGACGTAGGTCGGGCTGCGCTGGCGGCCCTCGATCTTGACCGCCGCGACGCCCGCCTCGATGAGCTGCGGCAGGATCGCCAGCGTGTTCAGGCTGGTCGGCTCCTCGATCGCGTAGTCGCGCTCGCCGTCGACGACGAAGCGCCCCTTGCACAGCGTCGGGTAGCCGCGCGGCTCGTCGGGCGCGTAGCGGTCGATCAGCACGCCGCCCAGCCGCGCCTCGACGCCCTGCGGCGTCTCGTCCCAGCGCACCGCCGACGGCGGCGAGCACACGCCGGCGGTGTTCGGGCTCTGTCCGGTGACGTAGCTCGACAGCGCGCAGCGGCCCTCGACCATCACGCACAGGCTGCCGAAGCCGAACACCTCGATCTCGGCGGCGGTGTGGCGGATCGCGTGCTGCACCTGCGACAGCGTCAGCACGCGCGGCAGCACCGCGCGCGAGATGCCGTAGCGTTCGCGGTAGAACTCGATCGCCTCGTAGGTGGTCGCCGACGCCTGCACCGACAGGTGCAGGCGCATCGCCGGGTGGTGGCGCCGGGCGTACGCCATCACCGCGGTGTCGGCGACGATCAGCGCGTCGGCGCCGAGCTCGGCGGCGCGGTCGACCGCGCGCTGCCACGGCGTGGTGTCGCGCGCGTCGGCGTAGGTGTTCAGCGCCATCAGCACCTGGCGGCCGCGCGCGTGCGCGTAGCGCACGCCCTCGCGCACCTGCGCGTCGTCGAAGTTCAGCCCGGCGAAGTTGCGTGCGTTGGTGGCGTCCTTCAGGCCCAGGTAGACCGCGTCGGCGCCGGCGTCGACGGCCATCTGCAGCGCGCGCAGCGAGCCGGCCGGGCACACCAGGTCGGGCCGGCGGCGGGGGGAAGGCGAAGTCATGGGCGGGATCGTTCGCGACGAAACCGCCGACTCTAGGCAGCGGCCCGCGTCATGGTTTTGTCGCCGGTCAAGCGTCGGCCCGACCCGCGCGGCGATCCGCCGCGCGCTCGGCACCCCGCGCGGCGATCCGCCGCGCGCTCAGCACCCCGCGCGGCGACGCGCGGCGCGTTCAGTACCTCGCGCGCAGCGCCACGCGCCAGGTGCGCGGCGGCTCGACGTGCGTGAACAGCGGCGACTCGTCGGCCAGGCGCACGTCGGTCAGGTTGTCGACGCCCAGCGCCAGCTCGAGCTGCGGTGTCAGCGCGCGCGCCAGGTGCGCGCCGATCAGCGTCACGTCGGGCGCGCGCCGGGCCGCCCCGGTGGCCGGCGGCAGCAACTGGTCGGCGCTGTACTCGGCGCGCGCGCCGGCGCGCCAGCCGCCTTGCTGCCAGTCCAGGCGCACGGTGGCGCTGTGGCGCGGCCGGCGTTCGAGTCGTCGGCCGTCGCCGTCGTTCGCATCGAGGTAGGTGTAGCTCAGCAGCGTCGAGAACCCGGCGCCCAGCGGCTGCGCGTACGACGCCTCGACGCCGCGCAGCGTCGCGCGCTCGAGGTTCTCGTAGGTGAACGTGCCGACGCCGGGCACCGGGCCCGGGGCGACCAGCCGCACCTCGATCAGGTCGTCGATGCGCTGCTCGAACAGCACCAGCTGCGCCTCGCGGCCGCCGGCGGCGTAACCCACGCCGAGCTCGACCGCGTCGCTGGTCTCGGGCTGCAGGTCCGGGTTGCCGAGGAAGCTGTTCGGGCCTTCACGCCGCGCGCCGGGCACGATCTGCTTGAGGTTCGGCGCCTTGAAGCCGTGGCTGTAGCCGCCCTTGACGGTCCAGGCCTCGCCGGCGCGCCACACCAGGTACGCGCGCGGGCTCCACTCGTGGCCGAACAGCTGGTGGCGGTCGTGGCGCAGACCCAGCGTCAGGTTCAGCCGCTGCGCCAGCGCCAGCTCGTCCTGCAGGTACAGCGAGCGGTGTTGCGCGATCGAGCGCCCGCCGGGCAGCCCCGGGTCCTCGAGCGACTCGTTGCGCGCCTCGAAGCCGGTGGTCAGCCCGTGCGTGCCGAGGTCGAAGCGGGCCTGGCCTTCGAGCACGCGGTCGTCGATGCGCTGCGGCGGGTTGATGGCCACGCCGGCGGTGCGTCGGTTCTCGACGTCGATCGTCGCGCGGTAGGCGCGCAGCTGCGTGCTCAGCCCGCGGGCGCCACCCCAGTCGGCCTCCCAGCCGATCGAGCTGAGGCTGCGCGCGATGTCGTTGACGGTCTCGTGGTAGCGGCGCTGGCCGCTGCGCTCGCGTGCGCCGGCCACGCGGTCCTCGCGCCCCTCGCGGTGCTCGAGGTCGACGCGGTGCCCGTCGGCCGGACGCCAGCCCAGCGCGAGCCAGCCGTCGCGCTTGTCGCGACCCTCGAGCTCGTCGATGCGCGGATCCTCGACCGAGGCCAGCGCGTCGCGTTCGGACTTCGCGGCGCCGGCGCGCAGCGACCAGCGTTCGGACAACGGCCCGTCGGCCTGCGCGCCGACGCGCCAGCCGTCGCCGCCGCGGTCGTCGTCGGCCCACGACTTCTCGACGCGCGCGCCGAAGCGCCAGCGCTCGCCGGGCCGGCGCGTGATCACGTTGACCACGCCGCCCATCGCCTCCGACCCGTACAGCACCGACAGCGGGCCGCGCACCACCTCGATGCGCTCGATGTCGTCGACCGCGATCCAGTCGTACTGGAAGTCGGAGTGACCGATGACGCCGTCGCTGGCGCCGACGCGCCGCCCGTCGACGAGGAACAGCGTGTGCTTGCTGTCCATGCCGCGGATCGACAGCACCTTGCGCCCGCCGATGCTGCGCCCCTGCAGGCTCAGCCCGGTTTCGCCGCGGATCGCGTCGAGCACGCCGTCGGCGCCACGCTGCTCGATGTCGCGGCGGGTGACCACGCTCATCGCCGCGGGGGCGTCGACCTCGAGCATCGGGTGGCGCGTCGCCGTGACCACCACGGTCGTCGCCGGCGCCTCGTCGGCCGGCTGGGCCGCGGCCGGCGCGGCCAGCATCGCTGCCGCCACCGCCAGCGCGTGCCGCTGCGGCCATGTGCTGTCCCTGCCCAATGCGTGCTTGCTCACTGCGTGCCCCGAACCGGTGTCGTGTCTCGAATCGCGGGCACGTTAGCCTCCGGCCGAGGGATTCGACTTGATGTGGGTTAAGTCGGCGATCGGTGTCGACCACGAGCCACATCGGCGGCGACAGACGCCGGGACGGCGCAACCCGCCCCCCTAGAATGTGGGCGCCCGGCGCATGCACGCACGGTTGGGGTGCGTCGCCGACCGGGCCTGCCAGCCGGGGCCGTGGCCGCGGCCGCCATCGAACCGCGATCTCCCGGAAGGACGACCCTTGAAGTACTCGACCCTCGACGAGTTCCTCGCCGCGGTGCGCGCGCGCGACGCGCACCAGAGCGAGTTCCTGCAGGCCGTGCGCGAAGTCATGCAGAGCCTGTGGCCGTTCGTGCAGGCCCACCCGCATTACGCCGAGCAGGCGCTGCTCGAGCGACTGGTCGAGCCCGAGCGGGTGATCCAGTTTCGCGTCGCCTGGGTCGACGACCGGGGGCGCACGCAGGTCAACCGCGCCTGGCGCGTGCAGCACAGCAGCGCGATCGGCCCGTTCAAGGGCGGCATGCGCTTCCACCCGTCGGTGAACCTGTCGATCCTGAAGTTCCTCGCGTTCGAGCAGACGCTGAAGAACGCGCTGACCACGCTGCCGATGGGCGGCGGCAAGGGCGGCTCGGACTTCGACCCCAAGGGCAAGAGCGACGGCGAGGTGATGCGCTTCTGCCAGGCGCTGATGCTCGAGCTGTACCGCCACCTGGGCAGCGACACCGACGTGCCCGCGGGCGACATCGGCGTCGGCGCGCGCGAGGTCGGCTACATGGCCGGGATGATGAAGAAGCTCAGCAACGACGCGTCGTGCGTGTTCACCGGCAAGGGGCTGGCCTACGGCGGCAGCCTGATGCGCCCCGAGGCCACCGGCTACGGCACGGTGTACTTCGCCCAGGAGATGCTGCACCGCCAGGGCCAGGGCTTCGACGGGCTGCGCGTGTCGATCTCGGGCTCGGGCAACGTCGCGCAGTACGCCGCCGAGAAGGCGATGGAGATGGGCGCGCGCGTGCTCACGCTGTCGGACTCGGACGGCACGCTGGTCGTGCGCGACGGTCTGAGCGAGGAGCAGCTCGCCGCGGTGATGGAGTGGAAGAACGTGCAGCGCGGCCGCCTGTCGGCCTTCGCCGACCGGCACGGGCTGCGCTTCGAAGCCGGCAAGCGGCCCTGGCACGTGCCGGCCGACGTGGCGCTGCCGTGCGCGACGCAGAACGAGCTCGACGCCGACGACGCGCGCACGCTGGTGCGCAACGGCGTCAAGTGCGTCGCCGAGGGCGCGAACATGCCCAGCACGCTCGAGGCGGTCGACGTGTTCCTCGCCGCCGGCACGCTGTACGCGCCGGGCAAGGCGAGCAACGCCGGCGGCGTGGCCACCTCGGGGCTCGAGATGAGCCAGAACGCGCTGCGGCTGTCGTGGCACCACGCCGAGGTCGACGAGCGGCTGCACGCGATCATGAAGGACATCCACGAGAACTGCGTGCGCCACGGCAAACGCGCCGACGGCAGCGTCAACTACGTCGACGGCGCAAACATCGCCGGCTTCGTCAAGGTGGCCGACGCGATGCTCGCGCAGGGCGTGTACTGACCGACCGCGCGCGAAGCGGCTGCGGCGGCGCCGCGCCGTCGCGGGCGCCCGGTCGGTCCGGGTGGGGTCCGGGTTCTCGCCGGCGGGCAGACGGCCTCGCGCGCCCCCGCCAGGGGTCGCTCGTCCACGGAGATGCGACGGCGAAGCCGCACCCGCATCGGCTCCGGCGGCTCGCATCGCGCGGGTCCACGGGCCGTACGCGCACGCCGTGACGCGCGTGCGACAGCTTGTCGCTGCCCATTCGGCGTCACTTGACTTCCGTCAAACATCGCGTCGGCTGTCGCAGGCCGAATACAGCGCGCCGGGGCTTTAACCAGATCAAGGTAATCCCTAAGGCGAACGCGAACATGCGGTCCAACGGGTGCAGGCCCATCGGCCCGCGCCGAGCGACACGGTTCCCGACCCCGATTTCCACTCCTGCGACAACCCAAAGGACGCATCCATGAGAACGCGATACAGACTTCACCACGCGGCAGCCGCGCTGGCGGCCGCGCTCGCGCTGGGCGTGCACGCCGCCGACCAGAAGCCCGTCACGGAGGCCGAACTGAAGTACCAGGCCGGCGCCTCGCCGCTGGCCGGCGAGGCGATGTACCAGTCGACGAACCCGAAGGCCCCGCCGATGACGCAGGCCGAGTTCGACGCCTCGCGCAAGATCTACTTCGAGCGCTGCGCCGGCTGCCACGGGGTGCTGCGCAAGGGCGCCACCGGCAAGCCGCTGACCCCCGACATCACGCTCGGCAAGGGCACCGACTACCTGAAGGTGTTCATCGCCTACGGCTCGCCGGCCGGCATGCCGAACTGGCAGACCTCGGGCGAGATGACCGAGAAGGAAGTCGACATGATGGCGCGGTACATCCAGCACGACCCGCCGATGCCGCCGGAGTTCGGGATGGCCGAGATGAAGGCCACCTGGAAGGTCATCGTGCCGCCCGAGAAGCGCCCGAAGAAAAAGGAGAACAACTACAACATCTCCAACATCTTCTCGACGACGCTGCGCGACACCGGCGAGATCGCGCTGGTCGACGGCGACACGAAGAAGATCATCAACATCATCACCACCGGCTACGCGGTGCACATCTCGCGCATGTCGGCGTCGGGCCGCTACCTGTTCGTGGTCGGGCGCGACGCGAAGGTCAACATGATCGACCTGTGGATGGCCAAGCCCGACAACGTCGCCGAGATCCGCGTCGGCCTCGAGGCGCGCAGCGTCGACACGAGCAAGTTCAAGGGCTACGAGGACAAGCTCGCGATCGCCGGCACCTACTGGCCGCCGCAGTTCGTCATCATGGACGGCGACACGCTCGAGCCGAAGAAGATCGTCAGCACCCGCGGCATGACGGTCGACACGCAGGAGTTCCACCCCGAGCCTCGCGTGGCCGCGATCGTCGCCAGCCACTTCAAGCCCGAGTTCATCGTCAACGTCAAGGAAACGGGCAAGTCGCTGCTGGTCGACTACTCGAACCTGAACGCGCTGAAGATGACCGAGATCGGCTCGGCGCGCTTCCTGCACGACGGTGGCTGGGACGCCAGCAAGCGCTACTTCCTGGTGGCGGCGAACAACAGCAACAAGATCGCCGCGATCGACGCGAAGGACGGCAAGCTGCAGGCGCTGATCGACGTGGGCAAGATCCCGCACCCGGGCCGCGGCGCGAACTTCAAGCACCCGAAACACGGGCCGGTGTGGGCCACCAGCCACCTCGGTGACGAGCAGATCGCGCTGATCAGCACCGACCCGAAGCGCAAGGAAGGCTTCAAGGTCGTGCAGATGCTCAAGGGCCAGGGCGGCGGGTCGCTGTTCATCAAGACGCACCCGAAGTCCAAGCACCTGTACGTCGACACGCCGCTGAACCCCGATCCGGCGATCTCGCAGTCGGTGGCGGTGTTCGACATCACCAACCTCGACAAGGGCTTCACCGTGCTGCCGATCGCCCAGTGGGCCGATCTGAAGGACGACGGCGCCAAGCGCGTCGTGCAGCCCGAGTACAACAAGGCGGGTGACGAGGTCTGGTTCGCGGTGTGGTCGGCGAAGAACAAGGAGAGCGCGCTGGTCGTCGTCGACGACAAGACGCTCAAGCTGAAGGCCGTGATCAAGGACCCGAAGCTGATCACGCCGACCGGCCACTTCAACGTCTACAACACGCAGCACGACGTCTACTGACGCGTGAGCGGCGCCGCGGGCCTGCCAAGGGCGCGCGGCGCCTTCCCTTTGCCTGGAGATTGCCCGATGAAGAAGACCCCAGCCTCGCTGTTCGCCGCCGCGCTGCTCGCCGCGGCCTTCGCGCTGCCCGCGCACGCCGACGCGCAGGCCGACCTGACCAAGGCCGGCTGCATGGCCTGCCACGCGAAGGACAAGAAGATGGTCGGCCCGGCGTTCAAGGACATCGCCGCCAAGTACAAGGGCAAGGACGTGGTCGCCGACCTGGCGGCCAAGGTCCGCGCCGGCGGCAAGGGCGTGTGGGGCCCCGTGCCGATGCCGCCCACCGGGCCGGACAAGATCAGCGACGACGCGCTCAAGGCCGGCATCCAGTTCATCCTGTCGACCACCTGAGCGGCGCGCGCCGAGGTCGACCGACGCCGGGGGCGCAGCACGATGCCGGCGCTCGACACGACCGACGCGCAGCTCATCGCCAGGCTGGCCACCGACTTCCCGCTGTCGGCCACGCCGTACGCCGATGTCGCCGCCGAACTGGGCCTCGGCGAGGCGCAGGTGCTCGCGCGGCTGCGCCGGTTGCACGACCTCGGCGTGATCGGCGCGCCGGTGCCGCAGGTGCCGCACGCGACGGGCGGGTCGCGGCGCTCGGCGCTGATCGGCGCGCAGGTGCCCGGCGACGAGGTCGACGCGGTGGCCGCGCGCGTTTGCACGCTGCCGTCGGTCGTGCACGCCGAGCAGCGCCGGCACCGCTACAACCTGTGGTTCGCGCTGGTCGCCGAGTCGGCGCTCGCGCTCGACGCGGCGTGCGCGCAGGCGGCGGCACGCATCGGCGCGCCGCTGCTCGTGCTGCCGCACGAGATCAGCTACGCGGGGACGCTGCTGTGGCTGCTGTGACCCGCCCCGGCCGCGCTGCGGCCCTCGCCGACTTCGACCGCCGGCTGCTCGAGGCCACGCGCGACGGGCTGCCGCTGGTGTCGCGCCCCTACGACGAGATCGCCCGCCGGCTCGGCACCAGCGGCGCGCAGGTGCGCGCGCGGCTCGGCACGCTGCTGCGCGACGGCGCGCTGCTGCGCATCGGCGTGCTGCCCGACGCGCAGCAGGTCGGCCTGGGCCGCCACGCGCTGAGCGTGTGGGACGTCGACGACCGCCGCGTCGACGAACTCGGCGACAAGGTGGCCGCGTTCGGCTTCGTGCTGCGCTGCTGCCGCCGCCCGCGCCGCGCGCCCGACTGGCCGTACAACCTGTTCGCCGTGCTGCACGGCCGCGACACCGCCGAGATCGACCGCGGCGTGCTGCAGATCCTGTGCCTGCTCGCCGACGCCTGCCGCGGCCACGAGGTGCTGCACCGCGAACGCGTGCTCAAGCGCGCGCCGTGAACGACGCACCCACGCGCGGCTGGTCGCGCCGCCGGTTCGCCGGTGGCGCGCTCGGCGCCGCGCTGGGCGCCGGTCGGCCCCGGCCGGCGCCGGCCGCGCCGGGGGACGCCGCGGCGCGCACGGCGCCGCACCTCGTCGTCGTCGCCGACGCGGCGTTCGCGTGCAGCGTCGACGCCCGCGCGCTGCGGCTGCGTCACCGCGTGCCGATCGCGGCCGCCATGGTCGGTGCGACCGACCCGTCCGGCGCACGCTTCGCGCTCGGCGGCGGCGACGGCGCGCTGGCGCTGCTCGACGCGTGCACCGGCCGCTGGCTGGCGAGAGCGGCGTTGCTCGGCCGCATCGGTGCGCTGGCGTGGTCCGGCGACGCGCAGCACCTGATCGCCGCCGATGCCGATGCGCCGGCGCTGGTGATCGTCGACGACCGGCTGCAGCTGTTGCGCCGCTACGCGGTGGCCGACCTCGCGAAGCGCCTGCCTTCGCGCGTCGCCGCGGTGGCGGCGCACGCCGCGCGGCGCAGCTTCGTCGTCGCGCTGCGCGACCTGCCCGAGCTGTGGGAGATTTCGCTGGACCCGCAGGCCGAGCCGATCTACGACGGGCTGGTGCACGACTTCCGCATGGGCGAGGCGATTCCCAGCGCCGGCTTCCTCGGCGTGCGCCGCTCGCCGCTGGCCGCCCCGCTGGCCGACCCGTTCGTCGACCCGCTGCGCCCGCAGGTGCTGGCGCGCACGCGCGGCGCCGACGGCGGCGACGTGGTGCTGACGCACAACCTCGACATCCGCCGTGCGATCGCCGCGGTCGCGCTGGCCGACGCGCCGCGCCCGGGCGCGGGGGCGGTGGTCGGGCACCGCGGCGATCGCGCGCTGCTGCTGCCGCACCGCGACGCGGCGCGCTGGAGCCTGGTGGGCCTGCGGCGCGGCGACCTGATCGGCAGCGTGCCCGCGCCGTCACGCGACGGCACGCTGCACGCGCCGCCGGGCTCGCCGTGGGTCTGGTGTGTCGCGGCCGACGGCGAGCGCCGCGTCGTCGTGCACCGCGTCGACGCGCAGCGCCTCGAGCCGGCCGGCAGCGACACGTTCGACGGTGCCGCGATCGGCGGCCTGCGCTTCGACGCGACGGGTACCTTCGCCGCGCTGGCGCTGCGCACGCCGGCGCCGCAGCTGGTCGTGTGGAACGTCGCCAGCGGCGCGCTGCACGGGCGCGTCGCGCTCGACGGCACGCCGACTGCCGGCGACTGCGGCTGACCGGACCCGCCGCGGGAGCTCAGGCCTGCATGCGGTACTCGGCCAGCCGTTTCGCGCCGAGGATGCGGATCTCGCGGCGATCGATCTCGATCAGCCCCTTGGACTCGAGCTCGTGCAGCACGCGCGAGAAGTACTCCGGCGTCAGCGACAGCCGCGACGCGATCACCGCCTTGCTCACCGGCAGCGTCACGGTCTGCACCGCCGCCGGGTCGCAGCCGTCGACGCTCTGGTCGCGCAGCAGGTAGCCGATCACGCGCTGCAGCCCCGAGTGCAGCGCATAGGCCTCGACGTCGTGGATCAGCCCGTGCAGCCGGCGCGACATGCCCGCCAGCAGGCGCAGCGCGAAGCGGTGGTCGCGCTTGATCTCGTCGATCACCGCCGGCTTGCCCACCGTCAGCAGCAGCGTGTCGGCGAGTGCCTGCGCGCTGAGGATGTACGGACGGTCGGTGAACATGATGGCCTCGCCGAAGCTGTGGCCCGGGCCGATCAGTTCGACGACCTTCTCGTTGCCGCCCGGCGACAACACGAACAGCTTGACCTGGCCGGTGACGACGACGTGGAACTCGTTGCACGGGTCGCCGACGCGGAACACCATGTCGCCGCGCGCCAGGCGACGCAGCTGGCAGCCGGCGGCGACCTTCGTCAGCTCGGCGGGACTGAGCTCGTTGAACAGCGGCAGTACCGACAGGTACCGCGGCACGTCGAACGGGCGGGACTCCATGTTCGGCTCCGGGACGGGGACGGCGCGATTGTGGACCGGGCGGTGCCCGTTGCGTTGACATCCATCAAGCCGGGCGTCGCGCCGACCACGGCCGCCGACGCGGGCGTCGCCGCGTCAGACGAGCGCCACGAGGTGCGCCAACAGCAACGTGCCGGCCAGGCTGTGCGCCAGCGCGGCCGGCCAGGGCCAGCCGAAGGCGGCCACGCCGACGCCCAGCAGCGCCAGCGCCGCCAGCAGCGCCAGCACCCGCGTCGCCTCGTCGCGCCGGCCGAGCCGGGCGGCGGCGAGGGCGACGCCGGCGGCCAGCGGCAGCAGCAGCACCGCGGTGCCGACGTGCAGCATGCGCGCGGTCGACGCGGCGACCGCGCCCGCGGGTTCGCGCCACGGATCCAGCGCCGACAGCGGCCACCCGCCGTCGGCGGCGCGCTGCAGGCATTCGCCCAGTCCCCCGCAGCCGGCGCCGGCGACCGACGCGCCGCCCATCGCCCCCAGCGCGGCCTGCGCGAGCAGCAAGGACGCCGTCACCGCGGCCAGGCCGCCGACGCCGCGGCCGTGCGCCGGCCCGGCCAGCCGCCAGGCCAGCGCGAGCATCAGCCAGCCGCCGAGCAGGTTGCCCAGCGTGATCGCCGGCAGCCGGGCGCCGGGCGTGGCCACGCCGAGCACGGCCAGCGCCAGCGCCAGCGCGAGCAGCGTCGCCGGCAGTGCCGCCGATGTCCAGCGCCCCGGCTGCCGGCGCAGCGCCGCCCACAGCATCGCGACGATCACCAGCAGCGCGGCACTGGCGCTCAGGCGGTGCGCGCCGCGCACGACGTCGACGACGGCCTGCGACAGCAGCGGCTCGGCCTGCGGCGCATGCGACAGCCGCAGCGTCGCGCTCAGCGCGGCCACCGCGAACAGCAGCAGCACGCAGCCGCGCGCCAGGGCGGTGGCGGGCGCCGCGCGCCGTGCGGCGTGATCGACGAGGACGTGGGCAGGCAAGGACGGGCGCGCAGCGCGCAGACACAACCTTCGGTTGTCGCGATGCTGCAGCGTCGCGCGCCGTCGTGGCATCGGTATTTGACCCCAGGCGGCGCTTAAAGAAATATCTGACATTCTTGAATTGCATCAATTCGGGCACCGGCCCCCATTTCCACAATCCACCGCACCCGTCGGACCGGTCCTGGTCGGTCCACGTCCGCGCACCAAGGAGAGATGCGATGAGCCAACACCATCACGACGACGAGAACGAGCCGGTGCCGTTCATGCAGAAGCTGCTCGACAACCCGTTCATGCTGCTGTTCCTGGGCGTGCTGATCCCGATGGTGCTCTACAACCTGTGGGGCGTCATCGACATCCTGTCGATCCCGGTCGGCAAGTAGCCGCCGCCCCATCCAAGAACGAGGGACTGCACGATGAGCGCCATCCTCCCGCCCAGCGAACGCCTCTGGTACAAGCATCCGATCGACCGTGTCGAAGGCACGTGGATCGCGATCGCGCTGACCTGGTGCCTGATCATGTTCTTCATGATGGTGGGCTGGCACATCTGGGGCGACCAGAACCTGTCCACCGAGACCTACCGCACCACGCCCGAGCGCTTCACCGAGAAGACGCAGGCGATGGTCGACAAGTACACGGTGCGCACCGAGACCGACGAGAAGATCCCGGTGGTCGCGCCGCCGCCGGGCAGCGACGTCTACCTGATCGCGCGGCTGTGGAACTTCTGGCCGATCCTCGAGCTTGAGAAGGGCAAGACCTACCGGCTGCACCTGACGGCGCTCGACTACAACCACGGCTTCTCGCTGCAGCCGACCAACATCAACATCCAGATGGTGCCCGGCTTCGAGCACGTGGTCACGGTGACGCCGAACCAGTCGGGGCAGTTCTCCATCGTGTGCAACGAGTTCTGCGGCATCGGCCATCACCAGATGGTCGGCCGCCTGTACGTCAAGTGAGGGGGAGGCGATGAGCGTGACCACCACCTACCGGACCTGCCCCCGATCGGGGCTGCAGTTCGAGAACCAGGCCGAGTGGCTGATCAAGGCCAACGCCTTCGTCGGCGTGGTCTGGCTGCTGATCGGCGGCATCCTGGCCATCGGCGTCGTGCTGACGCGCTGGCCCGCGGTGCACCTGCTGCCGGCCGACACCTTCTACATGTGGCTGACGGCACACGGCATCGACATGCTGATCTTCTGGATCATCTTCTTCGAGGTCGCCGTGCTGTACTTCGCGTCGTCGACGCTGCTGCGCTGTCGCATCGCGACGCCGAAGATCGCCTGGCTGGCGTTCGTGCTGATGGTCGTCGGCGCGGTGCTGAACAACGTCGCGGTGTTCCGCGGCGCGTCGAGCGTGATGATGACCAGCTACGTGCCGATGATGGCCGAGCCGAACTTCTACCTCGGCCTGATCCTGTTCGCCGTCGGCGCGCTGATCGCCTGCTTCGTGTTCTTCGGCACGCTGGTCGTGGCCAAGC
>NZ_DAOKZA010000039.1:0-36739 GCF_035325925.1 Azohydromonas sp.
TAGCCGGCGAACTTCTCCATCAGGTCGAAGATCTCGTCGGCCTTCGCGGCGTCGATGCCGTTGGCCGCGGCACCGGCGCGGAAGGTCTCGCGGTGCTTGGCCATCTCCTCGGGCTTCTTCTTGCCCATCGCGCGGCGCAGCAGGTCGGCGCCGCCGAGCGAGTAGCCGCCCAGGATCTGCGCAACCTGCATCACCTGCTCCTGGTAGACCATGATCCCGTAGGTCTCGGCGAGCACCGGCTCGACGAGCGGGTGCGGGTACTCGACCGGCTCGCGCCCGTGCTTGCGCGCCACGAAGGTCGGGATCAGGTCCATCGGCCCCGGGCGGTACAGCGCGTTCAACGCGATCAGGTCCTCGAGGCGACTCGGCTTGGCCTCGCGCAGCATGCGCTGCATGCCCGGCGATTCGAACTGGAACACCGCCTCGGTCAACCCGTCGGCGAACAGCCTGTAGACCGCCGGGTCGTCGAGCGGCACGGCTTCGTAGGCGAAGCCGGCCGGGCGCGCGCCGCGCGCGACGATGAACTCGCGCGCGAGTTCGAGGATGGTCAGCGTCGCCAGCCCGAGGAAGTCGAACTTGACCAGCCCGATCGCCTCGACGTCGTCCTTGTCGTACTGGCTCACCGCGCTGTCGCTGCCGGGCTGCTGGTACAGCGGGCAGAAGTCGGTGATCCTGCCCGGCGCGATCAGCACGCCGCCGGCGTGCATGCCGATGTTGCGCACGATGCCCTCGACGCGCGTGGCCAGCGCGAGCAGCTCGGCCACCTCCTCGTCGGCGGCCTCGCGGCGGTCGATCTCGGGCTCCTCGCGGCGCGCGTAGATCAGCCCCAGGTCGGGTCTGTCGGGGAGCTGGGCCAGCGTCACCGTCTTGCCCGGCGGCGCGGGGATGAGCTTGGCGATGCTGTCGACGTGGCCGTAGCCCATGCCGAGCACGCGGCCGACGTCGCGCAGCGCCGCCTTCGCCGCCATCGTGCCGAAGGTGGCGATCTGGCTGACCGCGTCGCGGCCGTACTTGGCCTTCACGTAGTCGATCACTCGCTCGCGGTGGGCCTGGCAGAAGTCGATGTCGAAGTCGGGCATCGACACGCGCTCGGGGTTCAGGAAGCGCTCGAACAGCAGTCGGTAGCGCAGCGGGTCGAGGTCGGTGATCGCCAGCGCGTAGGCCACCAGCGACCCGGCCCCCGACCCGCGCCCCGGACCCACCGGGCAGCCGTGGGTCTTGGCCCAGGTGATGAAGTCCGAGACGATCAGGAAGTAGCCCGGGAACCCCATCTCCAGGATCGTCGCGATCTCGAACTCGAGCCGCTCGACGTAGCGCGGGCGCTGCCGTTCGCGCTCGGCGTCGTCGGGGTACAGCGCCACGAGCCGCTGCTCGAGCCCGTCGAACGACAGCTGGCGGAAGTAGTCGGCGATCGGCATGCGGCTGCCGTCGGCGAGCGCCGGGGTCGGGAAGTCGGGCAACTGCGGCTTGCCCAGCGTCAGCGTCAGGTTGCAGCGACGCGCGATCTCGACCGCGTTGGCCAGCGCCGACGGCACGTCGTCGAACAGCGCGCGCATCTGCGCCGCGGTCTTGAAGTGCTGCTCGCGCGTGAAGCGGCGCACGCGGCGCGGGTTGGCCAGCGTCTCGCCCTCGGCGATGCACACGCGCGCCTCGTGCGCGTCGAAGTCGTCGGGCTCGAGGAACTGCACCGGATGCGTGGCCACCACCGGCAGCCCGAGCTCGGCGGCCAGCGGCACCGCGGCGCGCACGTGCGCTTCGTTCGTCGGCAGACCGGCGCGCTGCAGCTCCAGGTAGAAGCGCTGCGGGAACAGCGCCGCGAGGTGGCGCGCGAGGGCCGCCGCGCGGCGCCCGTCGCCGGCCAGCAGCGCCGCGCCGACCGCGCCGGCGTCGGCGCCCGACAGCACGATCAGCCCGTCGCCGAGCTCGGCCAGCCACTGCCACTTGATCCAGGCCTGCGTGCGCTGCACGTTCGTCGTCCAGCCGCGCGCCAGCAGTTCGCACAGGTTCAGGTAGCCGCGGTCGTGCTGCACCAGCACCAGCAGGCGGCTGGGTGCCTTGTCGGCGCCGACGCCGTCGACGGCACCGTCGGGCAGCGGTTCCATGCACAGGTCGGCACCGACCAGCGGCTTGACCCCCTCGGCGCGGCAGGCCTTGTAGAACTTGACCGCGCCGAACAGGTTGTTCAGGTCGGTGATCGCCAGCGCCGGCTGGCCGTCGGCGCGCGCCGCCTCGGCGGCGGCGTCGACGCGCAAGGTGCCGTCGACGACCGAGTACTCGGTGTGGATGCGCAGGTGCACGAAGGACATCGCAGCCATTCTAGGCAGCCGCGCTCGGGCATCGCTTGGCAGCGGCCCGACCTGCTCCCAGAATCGGCCGGGGCCGGCCCGGCCGGCGTGTCACCGACGGTGCAGGAGAGTCCCGATGGACCGCAAGTTCCACCTTCTCGAGTCGTTCGCGGCCCGCGGCAGCGACGGCGCGACCTACAAGGTCATGGCCTACGAGCACCTGCGTCCCGACCAGACGCTGGCCACCGACGCGCAGGAGCACTGGGAGCCGACCGGGGTCGTCGAGTACCGGCTCGACAGCGGCGAGGTCGTGGACGTGGCGCGCGACGGCGCGATGCGCGTGGCCTCGCGCGGGATCACGCTGACCCGCGCCTGAGTCGCCAAGCGGCGGCTGCGCGGCCGGGCCGGCGACGCGTGCCTACATCAGCACGATGTCGTACTGCTCCGGGTTCATCGACGGCTCGGCCGACAGCGAGATCGGCTTGCCGATGAATTCGCTCAGTCCCGCCAGGTGCGGGCTCTCCTCGTCGAGCAGCATCTCGACCACCGTGGCGTGCGCGACGACGCGGAACTCCTTCGGGTCGAACTGGCGCGCCTCGCGCAGGATCTCGCGCAGGATGTCGTAACACACGCTGCGGGCGGTCTTCACCTGGCCGCGGCCGTCGCAGGTCGGACACGGCTCGCACAGCATGTGCGCCAGGCTCTCGCGCGTGCGCTTGCGCGTCATCTCGACCAGGCCCAACTGCGTGAAGCCGCCGACCGTGACCTTGGTGCGGTCGCGCGCGAGCTGCTTGCGGAACTCGGCCAGCACGGCCGCCTGGTGTTCCTCGCGCGCCATGTCGATGAAGTCGACGATGATGATGCCGCCGAGGTTGCGCAGCCGCAGCTGGCGCGCGATCGCGCCGGCGGCCTCGAGGTTGGTCTTGAAGATCGTGTCGTCGAAGTTGCGCGCGCCGACGTAGCCGCCGGTGTTGACGTCGACCGTGGTCAGCGCCTCGGTCTGGTCGATGATCAGGTAGCCGCCGCTCTTCAGGTCGACGCGGCGCGCCAGCGCTCGCGCGATCTCGTCGTCGACGTTGTACAGGTCGAACACCGGGCGCTCGCCCTGGTAGTGCTGCAGCTTGTCGACCGCGCCGGGCGTGTACGCGCGGCCGAAGGCCACGAGGTGCTCGTACTGCAGCCGCGAGTCGATGCGGATCGTCTGCGTGTGCTCGTTGGTCAGGTCGCGCAGCACGCGCTCGGCCAGCGTCAGGTCCTGGTGCAGCAGCGTGCCCGGCGGTTGCGCGAAGCCGCGCTCGCGGATCGCGGCCCAGGTCTTGCGCAGGTAGGCGATGTCGTCGGCCAGTTCGGCGTCCGACGCGTCCTCGGCGTTCGTGCGCAGGATGAAGCCGCCGCCGGCCTGCGCGCCGCCGGCGTCGGCCAGCGACGCGAGCGCCTGCACACGCGCGCGCAGCTGTTCGCGCAGCTCGTGCGAGCCGATGCGCTGCGAGATGCCGATGTGCCGGTCCTGCGGCAGGAACACCAGCAGCCGCCCGGCGATGCTGATCTGCGTCGACAGCCGCGCGCCCTTGGTGCCGATCGGGTCCTTGATGACCTGCACCGTCAGCGTCTGACCCTCGAAGACCTGCTTCTCGATCGGCAGCGGCGGCGTGTTGCCGTTGCCGGGCTCGCCGCGCGCGCCGAACAGGTCGGCCACGTGCAGGAACGCCGCGCGCTCGAGGCCGATGTCGACGAAGGCGCTCTGCATGCCCGGCAGCACGCGGACCACCTTGCCGAGATAGATGTTGCCGACCAACCCGCGCTCGAGTGCGCGCTCGAGGTGCAGCTCCTGCACCGCGCCGTTCTCGACCACGGCCACCCGCGTCTCCTGCGGCGTCCAGTTGATCAGGATGTCTTGCATGGCCGGCATGGTAGCCGCGCCGGCCGTCAGCGGCGCCAACCCGACGAGGTGAGCAGCGCGTCGACCTCGTACAGCGGCAACCCCATGATGCCGCTGTAACTGCCGTCGATGTGCGCCGTCCAGCGCGCCGCGCCGCTCTGGATCGCGTACGCGCCGGCCTTGCCCATCGGCTCGCCGCCGGCGACGTAGGCGTCGATCTCGGCGTCGGCGAGCTCGCGCCAGCGCACGTGCGACACGCTCAGCGCCGCCTGCACGCGCACGCGCGGCGCCAGCGGCCAGGCCAGCGCCACCGCGGTCAGCACGCGATGCGTGCGCCCCGACAGCGCGCGCAGCGTCTCGCGCGCCTGCCCGGCGTCGGCCGGCTTGCCCAGCAGACGCCGCCCGAGCGCCACCGTGGTGTCGGCGGCGAGCACCGGCGCCGACGGCAGCGCGCGGCGGCGACGGCGCGCGAGCGCCGCGTCGAGCTTGGCGAGCGTGACGCGCTGCACGTAGTCCTCGGGCGCTTCGCCGGGGCGCTCGGCCTCGAGCGCCTCGGCGTCCTCGTCGGCGTCGGGCAGCAGCAGCGCGTGGCGCACGCCGATCTGCGTCAGCAGCTCGCGCCGCCGCGGGCTCTGCGAAGCGAGCCAGACGAAAGGCTCGACGGTCACGGGCCGGGCGATCGCCGCGGGGCCGCGGTGCGCGCAGCGGGCGACGGCGTCATTCGCGGTGGTACGGGTGCCCGCTGTCGAGCGACCACGCGCGGTACAACGCCTCGGCGAGCAGCACGCGCACGAAGGCGTGCGGCAGTGTCAGGTCCGACAGGCGCAGCGTCTCGTCGGCCGACGCGCGCAGCGTCGCGTCGAGCCCGTCGGGCCCGCCGATGACGAACGCCACGTCGCGCCCGTCGCCCTTCCAGAACGCCAGCCGTGCCGCCAGCTGCGCGGTCGTCACGCGCACGCCCCGCTCGTCGAGCACGACGCGGCGCAGGCTGCGCCCCGCCGCGGTGAGCGCCTGCTCGATGCGCTGCGCCTCGGCGGCCTTCAACGCGTCCACCGGCTTGCCGCCCTGACGCGGCTCGGCCTTCACGGCCCGCAGTTCGAGCCTGAGCTCCGGTGGGAAGCGCCTGGCGAAATCCTGCCAGGCCGCGTCGGCCCAGGCCGGCTGGCGCTGGCCGACGGCGATCACCCACAGCCGCACCTTCCGCCGGCCCGCGTCTCAGCCGCCGCGCCGGCGGGGCGCCGCCTTCTTCGCGGCGCCGACACGCTTCGCGCTCGCCGGCCGGCTGGCGGGCGAGCTCGCCGTCTTCGCGCTCGTGCGGCGACCACCGGCAGCCTTCGCCTGCGATGCCGCCGCGGCGGCGCGCGTGCCGCGGCCGGCGGCGGGCGCCGCGGTGCGTTTGCCCGGCTTCGCCGGCGTGCGGGGCGCCGCGTTCGCCGCCGGCCTGGCCCGCGCGGACGGCCGCGCCGCCACGCCGGTGTCGGCGGAGGCCTTGGGCAGCGCCGTGGCGCGTACGTCGCCGAGTCTCATGCGCACCGGCTTGCCGCCCCAGATCTCCTCGAGGTGGTAGTACTCGCGGATCTGCGGCTGCATGATGTGCGCCACCGCGGCGCCGCAGTCGACGATGATCCACTCCCCGTTGTCCTCGCCCTCGGTGCGCAGCACCGGCAGCCCGCGCGACTTGACGGTCTCGCGCACGCTCGACGCCAGCGCCTTGGTCTGCCGGTTGCTGGTGCCCGAGGCGATGATCACGCGCTCGAACAGGGGCGACAGGTGTTCGGTGTTGAAGACCACGATGTCGTGCGCCTTCACGTCTTCGAGTCCGTCGACGATGGCTCGCTGCAGCTTGCGGATGTCCATTCAGCTCCTGCGGTGGGGGGGAGGCGGCGCGCCGCGGTACAGCGCGTGCCGGGCAATATAACGGGCGACCGCACCGCCGACCAGCGCGCGCAGGTCGGCGCCGGCGGCCGCCGCCGCGCGCGCCGCGGTCGACGACACCGCCACCGGCGGCATCGCCAGCACCTCGACGCGGTGCGCGAGCGGCGCCAGTTCGTCGGGCGGCTGCACCTGCGCGCCGCCGCGTGCCGCCACGGCCAGCGTCACCGCGTCGACCAGTTCGCGCCAGCGGTGCCAGGTCGGCAGCCGCGCGTACTGGTCCTGCCCGATGACCAGCACCAGCGTCGCGCCGGGCCGTTCCGCGTGCAGCGCGTGCACGGTGTCGATCGTGTAGCTCGGCCCGGCGCGGCGCGTCTCGACGTCGTCGACGCGCATGCGCGGCTCGCCGGCGGTCAACGCCCGGACCATCGCGAGCCGATGCCTCGCCGGCGCCAGCTGCCGGTCGGCCTTCTGCCACGGGTCGCCGGCGGGCACCCAGCGCAGCTCGTCGAGCCCGAGTTGGTCGCGCGCCTGCCGCGCCAGCGCCAGATGCCCCAGGTGAGGCGGGTCGAAACTGCCGCCGAACAGGCCGATCCTCACGCGCGCCGCGCCCGCCGCGTCATGCGCCCGGCCCCGGCTCGCCGGCCGCAGCGTCGTCGGCCACCCAGTCGCGCGGACGCAGGAAGTCGGTGTACAGACGCGCCTCGGGCGTGCCCGGCGCCGGCTGCCACGCGTAGCGCCACTTCACGATCGGCGGCATCGACATCAGGATGCTCTCGGTGCGACCGCCGCTCTGCAGCCCGAACAGCGTGCCTCGGTCGAACACCAGGTTGAACTCGACGTAGCGTCCGCGCCGGTACGCCTGGAAGTCGCGCTCGCGCTCGCCGTACGGCAGCTCGCGGCGGCGGCGCACGATCGGCAGGTAGGCGTCGGCGAACGCGTCGCCCACCGCGCGCGTCATCGCGAAGCTGCGCTCGAAGCCGAGCTCGGCGAAGTCGTCGTAGAACACCCCGCCGACACCGCGCGGTTCGCCACGATGCCTGAGGAAGAAGTAGTCGTCGCACCAGCGCTTGAAGCGCGGGTACAGCTCGGTGCCGAAAGGTGCCAGGGCGTCGCGGCAGGTGCGGTGGAAGTGGCGGGCGTCGTCGTCGAAGCCGTAGTACGGCGTCAGGTCCATGCCGCCGCCGAACCACACCACCGGCTCGCGGTCCGCCGGCAGCGCGGCGAACATGCGCACGTTCATGTGCGCGGTCGGCACGTAGGGGTTGCGCGGGTGCAGCACCAGCGACACGCCCATCGCCTCGAACGGCGCACCGGCCAGCTCGGCACGGTGCTGCGTGGCGCTGGGCGGCAGCGCCGGGCCGCGCACGTGGCTGAAGTTGCAGCCCCCGCGCTCGAACACGCCGCCGTCCTCGATCAGCCGCGTCAGCCCGTCGCCCTGCAGCCGCTCGTCGGGCCCGCGCGTCCAGCCGTCGCTGATGAACGGGCGGCCGTCCTCGGACTGCAGCGCGCCGACCAGGCGCGCCTGCAGGCCGCGCAGGTAGTCGCGCACGGCGGCGGTGTCGGGCGGCATGCGCGGGGCTCCTCGCATCCGGGGTCAGGTCAGTCGCACCGGCGACGCCAGCGCCGGACGGCGCCCACGCACGCCGGCGTAGGCGCGCGCGATCGCGGCCATGTCGGCTGCGGCGTCGCCGCTCAGCCGCAGGCATTCGCGCACGCCGACCGAGCGGCGTGCGAAGTCCAGCTGCGCGAGCAGCAGCGGCACGCCGGCGTCGACGGCGACGCGGTAGAAGCCGCTGCGCCAGCCTGCGGCGCGCGATCGGGTGCCCTCCGGCGCCAGCGCCAGCCACAGGAACGCGTCGCGATCGCGCGCCTCGCGCATGCGCCGCACCATCGCGCCGACGGCGCCCGCCGGCGCGCGACGGTCGACCGGCACGCCGCCGAGCCAGCGCAGCCAGCGGCCGAACAGCGGCACGCGAAACAGCGTGCCCTTGGCCCAGAACACGACCGGCACGCCGATGGCCCACTTCGCGAGCACGCCGACGACGAAGTCCCAGTTCGAGGTGTGCGGGTAGACCACGGCCACGCCCTGACGCGCCGGCAGGCCGTCGAACTGCAGCCGCCAGCCGAGGGCGCGCAGCAGCGCGCGCGCCAGCCGGCTGCCGCGCAGCTGCACCGGGCGCGAGGCGATCGGCTGCGGGCCGCGCGTGTCCATCAGCGCGGCTTGATCGCGCGGTGGCCGATGTCGCTGCGCCACTGCGCGCCGTCGAAGTGGATCGGCCGCAGCACGTCGTACGCGCGCTGCTGCGCGGTCTTCACCGACTCGCCCAGTGCCGTCACGCACAGCACGCGCCCGCCGCTGGTGACGATGCGCCCGTCGTCGGCGCGCGCCGTGCCGGCATGGAACACCATCGCGTCGACCTCGGCGTCGTCCCTGGCCGGCGGCGGCAGGCCGTCGATGGCATCGCCCTTGCGCGGGTTCAGCGGGTAGCCGTGTGCGGCCATCACCACGCCCAGCGCGGTGCGCCGGTCCCACTGCAGCGACACCTGGTCGAGCGTGCCGTGGGCGGCGTGCAGCAGCACGTCGGCGAGGTCGCTCTTCAGCCGCATCAGGATCACCTCGGCCTCGGGGTCGCCCAGGCGGGCGTTGAACTCGACCGTCTTCGGCCGGCCCTGCGCGTCGATCATCAGGCCGGCGTAGAGGAAGCCGGTGAAAGGCATGCCTTCGCGGGCCATGCCGGCGATCGTCGGCTGCACGATTTCGTGCATCACCTTCGCATGCACGTTCGGCGTGACCACCGGCGCCGGCGAGTACGCCCCCATGCCACCGGTGTTCGGGCCACGGTCGCCGTCGCGCAGGCGCTTGTGGTCCTGGCTGGAGGCCAGCGGCAGCACCGTCTTGCCGTCGGTGAGCACGATGAAACTCGCCTCCTCGCCGTCGAGGAACTCCTCGATCACCACGCGGGCGCCCTCGGCGTTGTGCTGCACGCCCAGGCGGTTGCCCTGCAGCATGAAGTCGATCGCCTCGTGCGCCTCGGCCAGCGTGGTGGCGACGACCACGCCCTTGCCCGCCGCCAGCCCGTCGGCCTTGATCACGATCGGCGCGCCGCTGCGCTCGACGTGCGCGTGCGCCTCGGCGGCGTCGGCGAAGGTGCGGTACTCCGCGGTCGGGATGCCGTGGCGCCGCATGAAGTCCTTCGCGAAGGCCTTCGAGCTCTCGAGCTGCGCGGCGGCCTTCGTCGGCCCGACGATGCGCAGCCCGCGCGCGCGGAACACGTCGACCACGCCGGCGGCCAGCGGCGCCTCGGGGCCGACCACGGTCAGCGTGACGCCCGAGGCCTGCGCGAAGTCGGCCAGCGCCGCGGGGTCGGTCAGCGCGACGTTGTGCAGCTGCGCGTCGAGCGCGGTGCCGCCGTTGCCCGGCGCCACGTGCACCTGCTGCACCTTGGGCGAGCGCGCCAGCTTCCACGCCAGCGCGTGTTCGCGGCCGCCGCCGCCGATCACCAGCGCCTTCATCGGCGCCTCACGCCTCGTCGCCGAGGTCGGCGTTGTGGTAGACGTCCTGCACGTCGTCGATGTCCTCGATCGCGTCGAGCAGCTTGCGCATGCGCTGCGCGTCTTCGCCGGCGAGCTCGACCGAGTTCTCGGCGCGCATCGTCACTTCGGCGACCTCGGGTTTCAACCCGGCGGCGCCGAGCGCGTCGCGCACCGCCTCGAACGCCGCCGGCGGGGTCAGCACCTCGATCGAGCCGTCGTCGCCGGTGACCACGTCGTCGGCGCCGGCTTCGAGCGCGACTTCCATCACCTGGTCCTCGCTGGTGCCGGGGGCGAACACGAACTGGCCGCAGTGTTTGAACTGGAACGCCACCGATCCCTCGGTGCCGAGGTTGCCGCCGTGCTTGCTGAACGCATGGCGCACCTCGGCCACGGTGCGCACGCGGTTGTCGGTCATGCAGTCGACGATGATCGCCGCGCCGCCGATGCCGTAGCCCTCGTAGCGGATCTCCTCGTAACTGACGCCCTCGAGCGCGCCGGTGGCCTTGTCGATGTTGCGCTTGACCGTGTCGGCCGGCAGGTTGACCGCCTTGGCCTTGTCGATGGCCAGGCGCAGCCGCGGGTTGGCCGCAGGGTCACCGCCGCCGCTGCGCGCGGCGACCATGATCTCGCGGATCACCCGCGTCCACGCCTTGCCGCGCTTCTCGTCCTGGCGGCTCTTGCGGTGCTGGATGTTGGCCCACTTGGAGTGACCGGCCATCGGGGACTCCTCACCGGGCACCGCATGGCGCGCCGGCCTCGTTTGTATAGACTGCCGCGATTTTACCGGGCACCCCCAGGAGAACCCCGATGGCCGAGCCGATCCTCGTCGCCCAGCACGGCGACATCCAGTGCCACCTGCTGCCGGCACTGGCCAATCGCCACGGCCTGATCACCGGCGCCACCGGCACCGGCAAGACGGTCACGCTGCACAAGCTCGCCGAGAGCTTCAGCGCCATCGGCGTGCCGGTGTTCATGGCCGACGTCAAGGGCGACCTCGCCGGCATCAGCCAGCATGGCGCCCTGCCCGACAAGGTGGCGAAGATCCTCGCCGACCGCGGCCTGCCGGCGCCCGAGCCGACGGCGTGCCCGACGACGCTGTGGGACGTGTTCGGCGAGCAGGGCCACCCGGTGCGCGCGACCGTCTCCGACATGGGTCCGCTGCTGCTCGCCCGCATGCTGGGGCTCAACGACACGCAGTCGGGGGTGCTGAACATCGTGTTCCGCATCGCCGACGACAACGGCCTGCTGCTGCTCGACCTGAAGGACCTGCGCTCGATGCTGCAGCACGTCGGCGAGAACGCCAAGCAGTTCACCACCGAGTACGGCAACATCAGCGCCGCCAGCGTCGGCGCGATCCAGCGCGGGCTGCTGCAGCTCGAGGAACAGGGCGGCGACAAGTTCTTCGGCGAGCCGATGCTCGACATCGCCGACCTGATGCAGACCGCCGACGGCGGCAAGGGGGTGGTCAACATCCTCGCCGCCGACCGGCTGATGACCTCGCCGCGGCTGTACGCGACCTTCCTGCTGTGGATGCTGTCGGAGCTGTTCGAGCAGCTGCCCGAGGTCGGCGACCTCGACAAGCCGAAGCTGGTGTACTTCTTCGACGAGGCGCACCTGCTGTTCGCCGACGCGCCGAAGGCGCTGGTCGAGCGCATCGAACTGGTCGTGCGACTGGTGCGCAGCAAGGGCGTGGGCGTGTACTTCGTGACGCAGAACCCGCTGGACATCCCCGACACCGTGCTCGCCCAGCTCGGCAACCGCGTGCAGCACGCGCTGCGCGCGTTCACGCCGCGCGACCAGAAGGCGGTCAAGTCGGCGGCAAGCACGATGCGCGCCAACCCGAAGCTCGACGTCGAGACCGCGATCACCGAGCTCGCCGTCGGCGAGGCGCTGGTGAGCCTGCTCGACGAGAAGGGCCGCCCCGGCATCACGCAGCGCGTCTACGTGCTGCCGCCGGGCAGCCGCATCGGGCCGATCGACGCCGGCGAGCGCCGCGCGCTGGTCGCCGGGTCGCTGGTCGCCGGCGTGTACGACAAGACCGTCGACCGCGAGTCGGCGTACGAGTCGCTGCGCCGGCAGGCCGAGGCGGCGATGGCGGCGCAGCCCCAGCCCGAGGCCGCCAAGGGCGGCGGGCTCGGCGACGTGCTGTTCGGCAGCACCGGCCCGCGCGGCGGCCGACGACCCGGCATGCTCGAGACCGCCGCCACGTCGGCGGTGCGCACGATGGGCACGACGATCGGGCGCGAGATCATCCGCGGCGTGCTCGGCGGGCTGCTCGGCGGGCGCCGACGCTGATGCCGCCGTCGCCGCGCACCGATGCGCCGCCGCGTGCGCGCGCTGGCGGCGCTGGCGCTGGCCCTGCCGCTCGCACTGCTTGCCGCCGGGCAGGCCGGGCTGCTGCGCGGCGCGGCGCCGACGGACCTCGGCGTGCGCGACGGGTGGCTGAAGCCACCGTCGGCCACGCCCAACAGCGTCAGCAGCCAGTCCGCCCGGCACCCCGGCCATCCGCGGCGCATCGACGCGCACGTCGACCCGCTGCCGGCCACCGACGGCGACGCGCGCGCGACGATCGCGCGGCTGGCCGCACTGCTCGCGGCGCGTGCTGACGCTCGCATCGTCGAACGGCGCGACGACTATTTGCGCGTCGAGTTCACGACCCGCTGGCTGCGTTTCGTCGACGACGCCGAGTTCTGGGCCGACGCCGACGCCGGCGCCGTGCAGGTGCGTTCGGCGTCGCGCCTCGGGCGGCGCGACTTCGGCGCCAACCGCGCCCGCATCGAGGTGCTGCGCCGACAGCTCGCCGCGCCGCGCTGACCCCGTCAGTCGCCCTGCAGCGCCAGCGCGCTTTGCCAGGTGTCGACGCGGTGGCGGAAGCGCGCGACCTTGCCGGCGTCGTCGAAGTGCCAGATGTGCACCGCCTCGGGCTCGACGACGCGCTTGCCGGTGGCCTTCACGGTGAACTCGACGTCGACGAGGTCGACGACGGTGCGCGCGTCGGCGAAGAACTGCCGCGGCGAGAACACGTTCATCTCGACGCGCGACAGCAGCGCGTCGAAGAACGTCGGCACCCGGTCGCGCCCTTGGAGCGGCTGCAGCCACGGCACCGGGTTGGGGAACGTCGCGTACTCCCACTCGACGTCGTCGGCGAGCTGCGACAGGATGTAGGGCACGTCGCCGCGGCCGAACGCGGCGTAGATCTGCTGCACGGTCTCGATCGGGGTCATGCGGGGTCTCCAGGCGTTCAGGCTGCCAGCCGCAGCCCGGTGGCCGAGCGGGCGGCCGGGTAGCCGCGCTGCTCGATGTCGAACTTGTCCTCCAGCGCCGCGGCACGCACTTCGCGCCGCACCTGCGCCTCGAGCAGCGGGCGCAGCAGCGCCCCGACCAGCGGTGGCAGCGGCAGGCGCACGCGGATGTCGACGCGGGTGCCGTCGCGGCCGTCGCGCGGCTCGGCGGCGAACGCGAACACGACGCTGCCGCCGCGGTTGAAGCCGGCGACGGCGGTGTCGACGATGCCGCCTTCGGGGTCGACCGAGCGCTCGAACACGTCGCGCACGGGCACGCCCAGCAGCCGCACGCGCTGCTCGAAGCGCGCGCCGCCCGGCGGTCGGCGCGCCAGCACCGTGAAGCGCAGCTTCGGGTGCACGCCGGCGGCGATGTGGTGGTCGAGGTCGGCGAACTGCGCCCGCACGACGGCCGGCGCGGCGGCGATCCACTCGCTGTGACGGACTTCGGCGAATCGCGGCATCGCGGCCCCTGCGGTGCGATCGCGGCACCGCCGTGGCGCCGCATGCTGCGTCTACGGCCGCAACGCGCCGGCGGATGCATCCACCACCGGCCGCGCCGCGTATACCGGCCATGCCAACGCTGGACACCGCGCTGCCGAACGCCGATGCGCGCCGCGCGCCTGGGGATGGGCGGGCGTTCGCCGCGGTGCTAGTGTGGCGCGCGACGTCACAAGACCGCCGCACCGTGGCCCCGTCCACCGCCGCCGACCCATCGCCGCCGCGCGGCGCCGACGTGGCGCGCGAGCACCGCGACCGCGAACTCGCCGCGCTGCTCGCGCGCTGCGCCGCCGGCGACGCCGCGGCGTTCGACGCCTTCTACGACGCGACGCTGGGGTACGCGCACGCGCTGGCGCGGCGCATCGTCGCCGACGCCGACCTCGACGACGTGCTCGCCGACGCCTACGTCCAGGCCTGGCAGCAGCGCGCGCGCTTCGACGCCGCGCGCGGCAGCGCCGTGTCGTGGCTGCTGGCCATCGTTCGCACCCGCGCGCTCGACCAGCGCCGCAGCGAGCAGCTGCGCGCGCACGCGCCGCTCGCCGACGGCGACGGCGACGCGGTCGCCGACGACGCCGCCGGCCCCGACGCGCTGCTCGACTTCGCCGAACGCGGCTCGCGCCTGCACGCGGCGCTGGCGACGCTGTCGGCGCAGGAGCGTTGGCTGCTCGCGCTGGCCTACTTCCGCGACTGGACCCACGCCGAGATCGCCCGATCGACCGGGTTGCCGCTGGGCACCGTCAAATCGGCGATCCTTCGCGCGCAGCACAAGCTGCGCGACCTGCTGGCGCCGCTGGCGCGCTGACGACGATGTCTGCCACCACCCCCCCGACCGACGGCGACGACCGCCTCGACGCGGACGGCGTCGAGCGGCTGTCGGCGCAGCCGGCACCCGATGCCGTCGCCGACGCCGCCCGCGCGCGCATCCGGCGCCGCGTGTTGCGCCGCATTGCCGCCGACCAAGGCCACCTCAGCGTGCCGGCCGACGGCGGGACGTGGCGGCCGTTCGCCGACGGCGTGCACATCAAGGTGCTGCACCAACACGACGGCGCAATGGCCTATCTGCTGCGCCTGGACGCCGGCGCGGCGATCCCGCCGCACCGGCACCCGATCGACGAGGAGTGTGTCGTGCTGCAGGGGCGGCTTCGCATCGGCGAGGCGATCGAACTCGGCGCCGGCGCGTTCCACCTGGCGCGTGCCGGCTCGCTGCATGCGCGCATCAGCACCGACGGGGGCGCGACGATCTACCTGCGCGGGGCCGTGCCCGCGGCGGCGGACGCGCTCTGACCACCGCGCGGGGCCCCTGGCGCGCCGGCACGGCGCTCAGCGCCCGTCGACGCGCACGCATTCGGTGGCGGGGCGCAGGCACTCGAGCGGCACCTTGTGCAGCGCCCAGCCGCCGGCGCCGGCCAGCGTCGCGACGAAGACGATCGACAGCCACACCACCTTGCTGCGCCACGGCGGCTTCTCGCGCATCAGGTCGCGGGCGAACACGATCGCCCCGTGCACGATGGCGGTGACGGCGAACGCCGTCAGGCCGGCGGCGCGCATGTCGGGTGACGCCAGCAGCGTGCCGATGAGCACCATCGCCGCCTCGAACAGGTAGAGCAGCGTGAGCCAGTGACGGCTGACCAGCGCCCACAGGCTGCCCGGCACCGCGGCGGTGAGCACGCCCTGGGCGACCAGCCCGATGCGCGAGGTCCAGCGCAGCAGCGGCTGCACGTCGCTGCCATCGGCCACGCCCTCGAGGACACGTCCCGCGACAGTCAGCGCGCGCGCCGCCTGGCGCATCGTGCGCTTCGGGTCGAGCCGGCGGTCGACCTCGTGCGCCGAGCGCAAGTACTCGAGCAGTCCGCGGTCGTCGAACAGGCTGCCGACGACGCGCTCGACGTGACCGCGGCGCGCCGGGTCACCCAGGTCGAGCGCCTGCAGCAGCGCATGCATGCGCGCCTTCGCGTGGTCGTGCACGCGCGGCGCCGCCGCGGCGGCGGCCTTCTCGGTGTCGCGGCGCAGCTGGTCGAGCGCGCCGAGCACGACGCCGCCGAGCTGCGCGCGCTCGGCCGGTGCCAGCAGCTCGCGTGCGATTGTGCGCTGCGCCGCGTCGACCAGCGCGCCGCGCAGCCCCTGCAACGCGTCGGACGGCAGCAGCGCGTGGATCAGCCGCTCGGCGCCGTCGAGCCGGCCCCACAGGATGTCGTTGCGGCGCCACCGCTCGTCGAGGAAGCCGCCGAAGTTGCCCAGTGCGGTGCCGGCGAGCTTGCGGCGCCGGCGCCCGGCGCGTTCGTCGACGATCGCGGTGGCGTCCTCGGGGCTGATGCGCACCACGTCGACGGTGGCCGGCTCGCCCGTGTCGGTGCCGTAGTACAGCGGCAGGCTCATCTGGTCGAAGCTGTCGAAGCGCAGCACGTACCAGCCGAGCAGGCGGCGCAGGATGCGGCCCTCGGGGGTGTCGAGCGTGGCGTCGCCGACGTCGTCGACGGTCACGCGCGGCAGCAGCGTGCCGTCGTGCGCGACGTCGAACTCCCAGCGCGGGCGGCCGAGCAGCGCGCCGACCACCGCCAGCGCCTGGCGCTGCGGCGTGCCCTTGACGAGGTCGCGCACCATCCGCCCGAGCCCGTCGAGGTCGGCGACCAGCGCCTTCTGCAGCGCGGTGGCCTCGCGCGCGGTCATCGCGTCGTACAGCAACCGTGCGCGTGCCACGACGCGCTCCTGCAGCGAACGGTCGACCTGCGGCAGCGCGTCGGCGCGGTCGAGCTGGTCGGCGACGTCGGCGGGCAGGTGCTCGCGCAGCCGCGGCCGCGCATCGGCGTCGTCGCGCGGCGCGCAGGGGGCGCCGAGCACGCGGTCGAGCACGTCGCGCAGCAGCAACGCCAGCAGGTGGCGCTGCTCGTGCGCCGCGGCGCCGCCGAGGTCGTGCAGCTCGAGCTCGGCGGCGAGCACCTCGTCGCGCGCGGCGATGAAACGAGCGCGCAGCTGCACCAGCGCGGCGCGCGCGTTGTCGAGCCGGTCGTGCTCGCGCAACGCCTCGAGGTCGAGCTGGTGGTCCTTCAGCCGCTTGACCAGCCGCTGGTGCAGCTCGGGCATCTGCGCCACCGGGCGGCGCAGCGCCTGGCCGTCGTGCTCGAGCGTCAGCCGCCACAACGCGTCGATGCGGCGCAGCAGGAAGCGCAGCCGCCGCGTGCGGTAGCGCAGGTCGAACATCGACAGGAAGGTGTTCATCGTCGGCGCCGGGGCCGCGTCGGCGTGCGGGCCCGGCGCGTCGGGCAGCGTGTCGCCGCAGAACGTGCGCTCGCGCCACACGCGCACCAGCGTGCGCAGCGCGTACCAGTGGTCGGACTCGACGTCGATGCCCCACAGCGGCGCGAGCCGCTCGGCCAGCTTGTCGGTGGTCGTGTACACGCGCAGACGCCGGTACGGCAGGAACGCGTCGCCGTAGTAGCGCCGCAGGTCGGCCAGGCGCATGCGGTCCCAGGCCGGCGCGCGGGTGCCGTCGGCGGCGAGCGCGCGCAGGTACGGGTCGTCGCCGGAGCCGGCCTCGAGGTCGGCCTCGCCCTGGCGCACGATCAGGTCGACGCGCTCGATGCGCCGGTTGCGCAGCAGCACCGCCTCGAGGTCTTCGCGGATCGTCTCGGCGCGCGGGATCGTCAGCAGCGCCGCGAGCGCGTTGTGCACGGCGTCGGGAGTCGGCTCGCGGCGGCCCCCGCGCGCGAGTTCGGCGTCCTCGGGGTGCTCGGGCGACGGTTCGATGTACACCAGCTTGCGCTCGACCGGCAACTCGGCCTCGCGCTTGCTCAGCGCGTCGATGGCGTGGCCGAACGGCTTGTTGTCGAGGTAGCCGCCGTCGCCGTAGGCGCGCTCGAGCGGGTCGACGCGGCCGTCGAGCCCCTCGGTGCGCGTGAGCAGCGCGCGCCAGCGCCTGCGCTGCGCGTCGCCGACGGCGCCGCCGCCGCCGCGCTCGATCGCGTCGAGGGTCATCGGTTCGAACACGAACGGAAACGACGAGGTGCAGCGCGCGACGTAGGCGAGGAACGCATGGTTCTGCGGCGCCAGGTCGTTGCGCGCCAGCGGCGGTCCTGCCGCGCGGTGGCGCAGGTGGAACACCTGGCGGTGACGGCGTTCGCCGACGAGCTTGTCGGCCAGCCGCAGGCCGACCACGCTGCCGCGGATGTCGGTGGTGGTGACGAACAGGTCGAGTTCGTCGGCCACCGGCGCGCCGCCGCGTGCGGCCGCCTCGCGTGTCATCGCCGCCATCGCGTCGAGCAGGCGGCGGTACATGCGGTCGCTGTTGAGCAGCGACGCCGGCTGCGTCGCCACCGGTGGCAGCGACGCGTCATCGCGACGCGAGCCGCGGTCGTTGATCAGCTTGTCGACGTCGCCCTCGCGGATCCACAGGTCGCGCAGCGGCGAAAACGGCTCGCCGTTGGCCAGCGCCTTGGCGAGGAACAACCCGTTGATGCCGCCGGCCGAGGTGCCCGCGACCACGTCGACGACGAACCGCTTGTGCACCGCGGTCGGCAGCCGCGCAGCGACGTCCGGTTGCTCGAAGAAGTCCTCGATGCCGGTGCCGGGGTGCTCGGCGAGCCAGCGGCAGGCATCGTGGCGCAGCGACATGTCTCCCAGCAGCGCCGCCAGCCAGCGGTACACGCGGCGCGTGCCCTCGCGCGGGTCGGGCGGCGTGCCGGGGCGCGGCGTCGCGCAGGCCATCTCGTACAGCTCGTGGGCCACGCCGTTGATGTAGATCGCCAGCGACACCCCGCCGTACATCACCACGCCGAAGCGCACCTCGCTGTCGTACTGCAGCGCCTGCGCCGTCGCCTGTCCGGTCATCGCACCCTCCGCGTGCCCCCGTCGACGCGAGGCATGTTGCGCCGCGTCCCCCGCGCGCGACAAGACTGCGAGACGGGGGATGGCGCGAGGGCGCTCGATAGAATCCGGCGGCCCTGCGCGGCATCGGTCGGCCCGCCCGGCCGGCGCCGCCGAAGCTGCGAAAGCCCGCCATGTCCGCCCCCGAAGCCTCCAAGCCCGCCGGCAACTTCCTGCGCACGATCATCGAGCGCGACCTCGCCGACGGTCGCCTCGCGCACCGGCTGTTCGCCGGCACGCCCGGCGACGCCAGCCACCACGCGGCCAGCGGCCGGCCCGACCCGGCGCGCATCCGCACGCGCTTCCCACCCGAGCCCAACGGCTACCTGCACGTCGGCCACGCGAAGAGCATCTGCCTGAACTTCGGGCTGGCGCGCGACTACGGCGGCGTGTGCCACCTGCGCTTCGACGACACCAACCCCGAGAAGGAGGAGCAGGAGTACGTCGACGCAATCGTCGACGCGGTGAAGTGGCTGGGCTGGAGCTGGGAGGCGAACGGCGTGTCGCACCTGTTCTACGCCAGCGACTACTTCGACACGATGTACCGCTGCGCCGAGCACCTGATCGCCACCGGGCACGCCTACGTCGACGAGCAGACGCCCGAGCAGATGCGCGCCGCGCGCGGCGACTTCGCCACGCCCGGCGCCGACAGCCCGTACCGCCACCGCAGCGCCGACGAGAACCTGGCGCGCTTTCGCGAGATGCGCGACGGCCGGCACCCCGATGGCGCGATGGTGCTGCGCGCGAAGATCGACATGGCGTCGCCGAACATCAACCTGCGCGACCCGGCGATCTACCGCATCAAACACGCGTCGCACCACAACACCGGCGAGCGCTGGTGCATCTACCCGATGTACGCCTACGCGCACCCGATCGAGGACGCGCTGGAGAACATCACGCACAGCATCTGCACGCTCGAGTTCGAGGACCAGCGCCCGTTCTACGACTGGACGCTCGAGCGCCTGGTGCCGGTGCTGCGTGCCCCGCAGTTCGCGCGCGCGAAGGCGCTGGTCGAGCAGATCGCGCAGCGCGGCGTCGAGGCCGGCAAGGAGTTCGCGCTGGCCTGCCACAACCACGCCGCCAAGCTGTTCGCCAGCGAGCCCGAGGGTCGCATGCGCGCGCTGTTCGTGCGCTGGGAGCGTGACCGCGACGCGGTGCTGCGCGACCTGCCGGCGTTCTTCGAGCTGCTGCACCGCCACCCCGAGCAGTTCACGCCGCTGCTCGAGCACGCGCTGCGCGCCGAACTGCCCGAGCCGTTCGAACTGCCGCATCAGCACGAGTTTGCGCGGCTGAACCTGACCACCGTCGTCACCAGCAAGCGCAAGCTGCGCCAGCTCGTCGACGAGCGCATCGTCGACGGCTGGGACGACCCGCGCATGCCGACCCTCGTCGGCCTGCGCCGCCGCGGCTACACGCCCCAGGCGATCCGCCTGTTCGCCGAGCGCATCGGCGTGTCCAAGGCCGACAGCTGGATCGACTACGGCGTGCTCGACATCGCGCTGCGCGACGACCTCGAGGGCCGCGCGCCGCGCGCGATGGCGGTGCTCGACCCGGTGCGCCTGGAGCTGACCAACTGGGCCGAGGTGTTCGGCAGCGACGACCACCGCGAGCCGTGCAGCGCGCCGGCGCACCCGCAGCAGCCGCAGTTCGGCGCACGCGGTTTCAGCCTGGGCCCGGCGCTGTGGATCGAGCGCGACGACTTCGCCGCCGAGCCGCCGAAGGGCTTCCACCGCCTGTTCCCGGGCAATGCGGTGCGGCTGAAGTACGGCGTCGTCGTCGAGTGCACCGGCGCCGAGACCGGCGCCGACGGTCGCGTGAGTCGGGTGCTCGCGCGGGTCGTGCCCGACACCAAGAGCGGCACGCCCGGCGCCGACCGCGTGAAGGTCAAGGGCGTGATCACCTGGGTCGGCGTGCACGACGCGCTGCCCGCCACGGTGCACCTGTTCCAGCCGCTGTTCACCGAGGCGCAGCCCGACGCCGGCGGGCGCGACTTCCACGCGGTGCTGAACCCCGGCAGCCGGCACACGGTGCAGGGCTACGTCGAACCGTCGCTGGCCGCGGCGCAGCCCGAGGACCGCTTCCAGTTCGAGCGCCACGGCTACTTCGTCGCCGACCGCGTCGCCCACGGCCCGGCCCGGGCGGTGTTCAACCGCATCACCGGACTGAAGGACGGCTGGGCGCGATGACCCGCTTGCCGTGCTCCACCGCGGTGCTGGCCGCGACGCTGGCGACGTCGGTGGCGACGCCGGCGCTCGCGCACGACGGCGAGGCGCTGTACAGGCGCCATTGCGTCCAGTGCCACAGCGTCGCGCGCATCGGCGAGACGCTGCGCGCACTGGGCACGCCTGACGAGATGCGCCGCCGCCTGGAGACGCTGCTACCGCGCCACCACGCCGCCGACGCCGACGATCGCGACGCGATCATCGCCTACCTGCTGCAGCTGCGCGGCGGCCGCTGAGGCGCGATGCGCCTGGCGCAGCTGCTGTTCGGACAGGGCTTCGGCACGCGGCGCGAGTGCGCCGCGCTGGTCGCCGCTGGCGAGGTCTCGTTCGGCGGACGCGTCGTCGACGACCCCGACGCCGAGGTCGACGTCGCCGAGGGCGACACCTTCGACGTGCGGGGGCAGCGCTGGCCCTACCACGCGCGCGCGCTGCTGCTGCTGCACAAGCCGGCCGGCGTCGAGTGCTCGCAGCGCCCGCGCCACCACCCCAGCGTGCTCGCGCTGCTGCCGCCGCCGCTGCGTCGCCGCGGCGTGCAGCCGGTGGGCCGGCTCGACGCCGACACCACCGGCTTGCTGCTGCTCACCGACGACGGCGCGCTGATCCACCGGCTGACGTCGCCGAAGCGGCACGTGGCCAAGGTCTACGAGGTGACGACGAAGCACCCGGCGACACCCGCGCTGGCGCAGGCGCTGGTCGACGGCGTGCAACTCGTCGACGAACCGCAGCCGGTGCGCGCCGCGGCGTGCGAGCGCACCGGCGAGCGCGCGCTGCGACTGACGCTGACCGAGGGCCGCTACCACCAGGTCAAGCGCATGGTCGCCGCGGCGGGCAACCGCGTCGAGTCGCTGCACCGCAGTGTCTTCGGCGCGTTGACGCTCGACCCCGACCTGCCCCCCGGCGCGTGGCGCTGGGCGCGCGCCGACGAACGCGCGGCGATCGGCATCGACGCCGGCGCCACGTCACGATAATGCCCCGATGCTGATCTTTCGCGGCGTGCACCATCGCGAGCTGGCCGACGGCGCCGGCTGCGCGCTGACGATCGGCAACTTCGACGGCGTGCACCGCGGCCACCAGGCGATGCTCGCGCTGCTGACCAACGAGGCCCGCCACCGCGGCGTGCCCAGCTGCGTGCTGACCTTCGAGCCGCACCCGCGCGACCACTTCGCCGTGCTGGCCGGGCGCGCCGACGCCGCGCCGCCGCGCATCGCGACGCTGCGCGACAAGCTCGCCGAGCTGCGGCGCTGCGGCATCGACCGCACCGTGGTGCTGCGCTTCGACCGGCGGCTCGCCGCGCTGCCGCCGGAAGCCTTCGTCGACGACGTGCTGGTGCGCGGCCTGAAGGCGCGCTACGTGCTGGTCGGCGACGACTTCCGCTTCGGCGCCAGGCGCGCCGGCGACTACGCGCTGCTCGACGCCAGCGGCGCCCGCCACGGCTTCGACGTCGCGCGCATGATGAGCTACGAGGTGCACGGGCTGCGCGTGTCGAGCTCGGCGGTGCGCCAGGCGCTGGCCGACGGCGACATGGCGCAGGCCGCGGCGCTGCTCGGGAGGCCGTACGCGATCAGCGGGCACGTGGTGCACGGGCGCAAGCTCGGTCGCGCGCTCGGCGAGAGCGCCGCCGGCACCGGCGACGGCTTTCGCACGCTGAACCTGCGCTTCGGCCATCCGCGCCCGGCCGCCGGCGGCATCTTCGTCGCGCAAGTGCACGGGCTCGGCGACGCGCCGCTGCCCGGTGTCGCCAGCCTGGGCGTGCGCCCGACGGTGGAGGACGCCGGGCGCGTGCTGCTCGAGGTCCACTGCCTGGCCTGGCCGCCGGCGCTGGGCGAGGCCTACGGCCGCGTCGTGCAGGTCGAGCTGCTGCACAAGCTGCACGACGAGCGGCGCTACGCGTCGATCGACGCGCTGCGCGAGGGCATCGCCGCCGACGTCGCCGAGGCGCGGCGCTGGTGGGCCGGCGCCGGGCCCCGTCACAGCCAGTAGATCACGCCGAACGACAGTCCCGCGTTGGTCGCCGAGCGCGTGAACGGGCTGTCGCGCGCCGGACCGAGCAGCCGGTCGAGCGACAGGCCGCCGGTCATCGACCAGCGCGCATCGAGGTCGTATCGCAGCTGGGTCGACAGACCGAGGTCTCGCCATCCCGACGACGGTGCATACCGCGCAAGGCCGCTGGAGGACGCTTCATCCGCATCGACGCCAAAGTAGCTGCGCATGTAGCGCCGGTTGCCCCAGTTCAGCACGCCGGAGGTGTTCCAGCGCAGCGACGACGACAAGCGCCGCTGCAAGCCGACCGACATCTCGAGCAGCGCCCCGCCGTCGCGCCCGAGCACGTCGGTGTTGAAGGCTGCACCCAAGCGCAGCCCGCTGTCGAATCGTCGTTGCATGAGCATGCGCACGCGCAGCGTCGACGACACCCCACCGACGCCTGCCAGTCCTTCGCGCCCGACGCTGCTGCGCCCCGGGTCGTAGCGCAGCGAAAGTCCCACGCGCAGGCGCTCGGTGCGCGAGAGGTCGACGCCCAGCCCGCGGATCACGTCGTCGTTGCGACGGTCGACCAGCCCCGACGCCGAGCTCAGGCTGACCCGCCCATAGCGCAGGTAGAGCGCCGGATTCGCGTCGAGCGCACGGATGTCGGCCCCCAGGTACTCGGCGCCGTAGCCGCCACGAAGGCCGATCGCCGCTTCGAACTTCGGACGCTCGACGCTGCCGGCCGCGGCGTCGGCGGCGATGGCCGCGGGTGCGACGTGCTGCAGCGCGACCGACGCCAGCACGAGTCCGCAGGACCGATGCAGCCGACGGGACCGATAGAATCTCATGCAATGGCATCGTACCGTGCAAAGCTGAAGGCCAAGCGCACGCGCGCCGCGACGCGCCGGCAGACCACGCGCGACCGAATTCAGCCGCCGCGCCGCTGACGCCGCGGCAGGCCGCCGGCCTGCGCCTCCCACCTCGCCGAGGGCGCCCCGCAAGGGGTGCTGCCGACCATGAGCGATCCCGCCCACCCCGCCCCGAGCGCCGTCGACTACCGCGCGACGCTGAACCTGCCCGACACGCCCTTCCCGATGCGCGGCGACCTCGCCAAGCGCGAGCCGGCGTGGGTGCGACAGTGGAACGACGAAGGCGTGTACCGTCAGCTGCGCGACGCGCGCCGCCACGCGCCGAAGTTCATCCTGCACGACGGCCCGCCGTACGCCAACGGCCAGATCCACATGGGGCACGCCGTCAACAAGGTGCTCAAGGACATGATCGTCAAGGCGCGCCAGCTCGCCGGCTTCGACGCGCAGTACGTGCCGGGCTGGGACTGCCACGGCCTGCCGATCGAGAACGCGATCGAGAAGGCGCACGGCCGCGGGCTGTCGCGCGACGAGATGCAGGCCCGCAGCCGCGCCTACGCCGCCGAGCAGATCGCGCTGCAGATGGCCGACTTCCAGCGCCTGGGCGTGCTCGGCGACTGGCAACGCCCGTACCGCACGATGGACCCGGCCAACGAGGCCGGCGAGATCCGCGCCTTCAAGCGCGTGATCGAGCGCGGCTTCGTCTACCGCGGCCTGAAGCCCGTGTACTGGTGCTTCGACTGCGGCTCGTCGCTGGCCGAGTTCGAGATCGAGTACGCCGACAAGAAGAGCCAGACGCTGGACGTCGCGTTCGCCTGCGCCGAGCCCGACCGGCTGGCCGCCGCGTTCGGCGTGCCGGCGCTGCACCGGCCGGCGTTCGCGGTGATCTGGACCACCACCGCCTGGACGCTGCCGGCCAACCAGGCGCTGAACCTGAACCCGGCGCTCGAGTACGCGCTGGTCGACACGCCCAGGGGGCTGCTGGTGCTCGCCGCGACGCTGGTCGAGCGCTGCCTGGCGCGCTACGGGCTCGACGGCCGTGTCGTCGCGACGACGCCGGGCGAGATGCTCGGCGGGTTGAACTTCGTGCACCCGCTGGCCGAGGTGCACCCCGGCTACGACCGGCTGTCTCCGGTGTACCTGGCCGACTACGCGACCGCCGACGACGGCACCGGCATCGTGCACTCGGCGCCGGCCTACGGCGTCGAGGACTTCAACTCCTGCCGCGCGCACGGGCTGCAGCCCGACGACATCCTGAACCCGGTGCAGGGGCACGGCAGCTACGCCGCCGACTTCCCGCTGTTCGGCGCGCAGAACATCTGGAAGGCCACGCCGGTCATCCTCGACGCGCTGAAGTCGGCCGGCCGGCTGCTCGCCACCGAGACGATCACGCACAGCTACCCGCACTGCTGGCGCCACAAGAGCGCGGTGATCTACCGCGCCGCCGCGCAGTGGTTCGTGCGCATGGACGAGGGCGAAGGCGTGTTCTCCAAGGACAAGGCGCCGAAGACGCTGCGCCGGATGGCGCTCGAGGCCATCGAGCACACCGGCTTCTACCCCGAGAACGGCCGCGCGCGGCTGCGCGACATGATCGCCAACCGCCCCGACTGGTGCATCAGCCGCCAGCGCAGCTGGGGCGTGCCGCTGCCTTTCTTCCTGCACAAGGACACCGGCGAGCTGCACCCGCGCACGATGGACATCCTCGACCAGGCCGCCGACATCGTCGAGCGCGGCGGCATCGAGGCCTGGAGCCGCGCCACCGCCGAGGACATCCTCGGGCCCGACGACGCGCGGCACTACACGAAGAGCAGCGACATCCTCGAGGTCTGGTTCGACAGCGGGTCGACCTTCTGGCACGTGCTGCGCGGCACGCACGCGAACACCGGCGACAGCCTGGGCCACCACGACGAGGGCCCCGAGGCCGACCTGTACCTCGAGGGCCACGACCAGCACCGCGGCTGGTTCCACAGCTCGCTGCTGCTGGCCTGCGCGATCTACGGCCGCGCGCCGTACCGCGGCCTGCTCACGCACGGCTTCACCGTCGACGCGCAGGGCCGCAAGATGAGCAAGAGCCTGGGCAACGGCATCGAGCCGCAGAAGGTGAGCTCGACGCTGGGCGCCGAGATCATCCGCCTGTGGGTCGCCGCCAGCGACTACTCGGGCGACATCGCCGGCGACGACAAGATCCTCGCGCGCGTCGTGGATGGGTACCGGCGCATCCGCAACACGCTGCGCTTCCTGCTCGCCAACACGAGCGACTTCGACCCCGCGGCCGACGCGGTCCCGTTCGATCGGATGCTCGAGGTCGACCGCTGGGCGCTGACGCGCGCCGAAGCGTTCCAGTCCGAGGTGCTGAAGCACTACGAGGTCTACGAGTTCCACCCGGTGGTGGCCAAGCTGCAGGTGTTCTGCAGCGAGGACCTGGGCGCCTTCTACCTCGACGTGCTGAAGGACCGCCTGTACACGACGGCGCCGAAGAGCCTGGCGCGGCGCAGCGCGCAGACCGCGCTGTGGCAGTTGACGCACGCGATGCTGCGCTGGATGGCGCCGTTCCTCAGCTTCACCGCCGAGGAGGCCTGGGCCGTGTTCGCGCCGGGCCAGGGCTCGATCTTCAAGCAGACCTACTGGAACTTCGCCGGCGTCGGCGCCACCACCGACGCCGCGCTGCTGGCCAAGTGGCAGACGGTGCGCGAGGTGCGCGACGCCGTCAACAAGGCGATCGAGGACGTGCGCACGACCGGCGCGGTCGGCTCGTCGCTGCAGGCCGAGGTGACGGTCGCGGCGCCGCCCGAGACGCACGCGCTGCTGGCTTCGCTGGGCGACGACCTGAAGTTCGTCCTCATCGCGTCGAAGGCCACGCTGGCGCACGGCGATGCGCTGACGGTGACGGTGACGCCGTCGAAGGCCGTCAAGTGCGAGCGTTGCTGGCACTGGCGCGACGACGTCGGCCACGACGCCGCGCACCCGACGATCTGCGGCCGCTGCACCGGCAACCTGTTCGGCGCGGGCGAGTCGCGCGCGGTGGCCTGACCGTGGCCGCCGCCCGTGCGTCGGCCGGCGGCGCCGGCCTCGCGTTCTGGCTGGCCCTGGCGGTGGCCATCGTCGTGCTCGACCAGTTCACGAAGACGCTGATCCTCGGCTGGTTCCAGTACGGCGAGGTGCGCCCGGTGACGTCGTTCTTCAACCTCGTGCGCGTGCACAACACCGGCGCGGCGTTCAGCTTCCTCGCCGGCGCGTCGGGCTGGCAGCGGTGGTTCTTCGTCGGCATCGGCGCCGCCGCGTCGGTGTTCATCGTGTGGATGCTGAAGAAGCACCCGACACAGACGCTGTTCTGCTTCGCCGTCACGCTGATCCTGGGCGGCGCGGTGGGCAACGTCGTCGACCGGCTGCTGCACGGCTACGTCGTCGACTTCCTGCAGTTCCGTTTCGGCGTGCTCGAGCCGATCTTCCGCGGCGGCTACTTCCCGAGCTTCAACGTCGCCGACGCGGCGATCACCGTCGGCGCGGCGAGCCTGATCCTCGACGAGATCCTGCGCGTGCGCAGGGCCAGGTGAGCGGCGCGGTGGCGGCGCTGCGCGTCGTGGTCGTCGGTGGCGGCGTGATGGGCGCGGCCACGGCGTGTTTCCTCGCGCGCGACCACGGCGCCGCCGTCACCGTGCTCGAGCGCGACCCGACCTACGCACGCGCGTCGAGCGCGCTGTCGGCCAGTTCGATCCGCCAGCAGTTCTCGCAGCCGGTGAACATCGCGCTGTCGCGCTGGAGCCTGGCGTTCCTGCGCCGCGTCGGCGACGAACTGGCGGTCGGCGATGACCGCCCGGCGATCGGCCTCGTCGAACCCGGCTACCTGGTCCTGGCCACCGACGCCGGCGCGCCGCTGCTGCGCGACCACCACGCGGTGCAGCGCAGCAGCGGCGCGGCGACGGTCCTGCTCGACGCGCCGGCGTTGCGCGCACGATTCCCGTGGCTGCGCGTCGACGACCTGGCGCTCGGTGCGCTGGGGCTGAGCGACGCCGGCTCGGGCGAAGGCTGGTTCGACGGTCCGGCGCTGATGCAGGCCTTCCGCCGCAAGGCCATCGCCTGTGGCGCGCGCTTCGTCTGCGCCGAAGCCACCGACTTCGACACCGCCGGCGGTCGCGTCACGGCGGTGCGGTGCCGCGACGGCGCGCACCAGGGCGCCGACGCCGTCGTGATCGCGGCCGGCGCGTGGTCGGCGCCGCTGGCCGCACGCCTGGGCGTCGACCTGCCGGTGCATCCGCGCAAGCGCGACGTGTTCGTCTTCGACGCGCCGGCAGCGCTGCCCGATTGCCCGCTGGTCGTCGACCCGTCGGGCCTGTGGTTCCGCCCCGAGGGGCGCGGATTCCTATGCGGCGCCCCGCCCCGGCACGGCGACCCCGACGAGCCGCCGCTCGACGCGATCGACCACGGGCTGTTCGACGACGTGCTCTGGCCTGCGCTGGCGCGGCGCGTGCCGGCGTTCGAGGCGTTGCGGCTGCGCTCGGCCTGGGCCGGTTACTACGAGATGAACGACTTCGACCACAACGGGCTGGCCGGCGCCCTGCCCGGCTGGGCCAACACCTACGCCGCCTGCGGCTTCTCGGGCCACGGGATGCAGCAGGCGCCGGCGGTGGGCTGCGCGCTGGCCGCCGCGATCGCCGGCGGCGCCTGCGACGCGCCGGTCCTGGCGCCGCTGTCGCCGCAGCGCCTGCTGCACGGCGACCGCGTGGTCGAACGCAACGTGATCTGATCCGCCGCGCGCCTCGGCACCAGGCCGGCGGCGGCATAGACTGCGCCGCGCGCGGCCCGCGCGTGGCCGGGGGAGGACCATGCCGCACATCGTCATCGTCGGCGGCGGCGCCGGCGGCCTGTCGCTGGCGACGCAGCTCGGGCGCCGGCTTGCACGCCGAGGCGGCGCCGAGGTGACGCTGGTCGACAGCGCGCGCACGCACGTGTGGAAGCCGCTGCTGCACCAGCTCGCCGCAGGCAGCTTCGACACCCACGCCGAGGAGATCGAGTACCTTGCGCAGGCGCATGCGCACCACTTCCGCTTCCAGCTCGGCGCGCTGCAGGCGATCGACCGGGTGCGACGGCACGCGCACCTGGCCGCCAGCCACGACGACGCCGGTGCCGAGATCACGCCGCCGCAGGTGCTGCACTACGACGCACTCGTCGTCGCGGTGGGCAGCCTGACCAACGACTTCGGCACGCCGGGAGCGGCCGAACACACGATCAAGCTCGACACGCCGCAGGCGGCACGCCGATTCAACGACCGCCTGATCAACGCCTGCCTGCGCGCGCAGAGCCTGCCGCCGCGCAGCGACGGCCAGCCGCGGCTGACGGTGACGATCGTCGGCGGCGGGGCCACCGGCGTCGAGCTCGCCGCGGAGCTGCACGCGGCCGCGCGCGTGCTCGCGCACTACGGCTTCGATCGCCTGCAGCCGCAGCGCGACATGCGCATCGTGCTCGTCGAGGCCGCGCCGCGCGTGCTGGCGCAGTTGCCCGAGCGCCTGGGACAGGCCGCCGAGCGCGAGCTGCGCAAGCTGTCGGTCGAGGTGCTGACCGGACAGAAGGTCGTCGAGGTGACGGCCGACCAGGTGCGCATGGCCAGCGGACGCGTCGTCGAGTCGACGATCACCGTGTGGGCCGCCGGGGTCAAGGCGCCCGAGTTCCTGCGCGGACTCGGCGGCGGCGACGGCGTCGAGCCGCTGGAGACCAATCGGCTGAACCAGCTCGCCGTCAGCGACAGGCTGCAGACCACGCGCGACGCGGCGATCTTCGCCTTCGGCGACTGCGCCGCCTGCCCGCAACCCGACGGCAGCGTCGTGCCGCCCCGCGCGCAGGCGGCCGCACAGCAGGCGAGCTGGCTGGCCCGGGCGCTGCCGACGCTGATGGCCGGCGGCGACGTCGCGCCGTACCGCTACCGCGACCAGGGCTCGCTGGTGTCGTTGTCGGACTACTCGTCGGTCGGCAGCCTGATGGGCAGCCTGACGCGGGGCAGCCTGTTCGTCGAAGGGCAGATCGCCAAGCTGATGTACTGGAGCCTGCACAAGCAGCACCAGTTCACGTTGGGCGGGTTCACGAAGACGCTGCTGATCACGCTGTCGGAGTGGATCGACCGCACGCACCGCCCACGCATCAAGCTGCACTGACGCGCCGGTGCCGCGCGCGTCGACGCGGGTCAGCGCGGTCTGCGCGTGCGCGGTGGCTTGCCCGGCGCGCTGCCCGCCGTCGCCGGCGTCGGGCGCGCCGGTCTGTCGCCGGCTTCGCGCGGCGGCAGGCCGGTGTGCTGGGTCAGCAGCGTGCCGCGGCGCGGTGCGGCGCCTGGCTTCGGGGCGCTCGCTGCGGGCGTGGAGTTCTTGCGGCGCGGGCTCGCGTAGCCGCCCGCGGTCGCCGGCTGGTGGGCCGGGATCAGCTGATGCTTTGCGCTGCCGATCAGGTCGGCACGCCCCATGCGCTGCAGCGCCTCGCGCAGCAGCGGCCAGTTCGCCGGGTCGTGATACCGGAGGAACGCCTTGTGCAGCCGCCGACGGCGCTCGCCGCGCACGACGTCGACCGGCTCGGCGCGCGCGTCGCGGTGCACGCCGCGCAAGGGGTTCAGCCCGGTGTGGTACATCGCGGTGGCGGTGGCCATCGGGCTGGGGTAGAAGGTCTGCACCTGGTCGGCGCGGAAGCCGTTTCTCTTCAGCCACAGCGCGAGGTTCATCATGTCCTCGTCGCTCGTGCCCGGGTGCGCGGCGATGAAGTAGGGGATCAGGAACTGTTCCTTGCCCGCCTCCTTCGAGAAGCGGTCGAACATGGCCTTGAAGCGGTCGTAGCTGCCGATGCCGGGCTTCATCATCTTCGCCAGCGGTCCCGCCTCGGTGTGCTCGGGCGCGATCTTCAGGTACCCGCCGACGTGGTGCGTGACCAGTTCCTTCACGTACTCGGGCGTCTGCACCGCCACGTCGTAGCGCAACCCGGAGCCGATGAGCACCTTCTTCACGCCGCGCACCGCGCGCGCGCGGCGGTACAGCCGCACCAGCGGCATCTGGTCGGTGTTCAGGTTGGGGCAGATGCCCGGGTAGACGCAGCTCGGCTTGCGGCATGCCGCCTCGATCTCGCGGCTGCGGCACGCCAGGCGATACATGTTCGCGGTGGGCCCGCCGAGGTCGCTGATCACGCCGGTGAAGCCGGGGACCCTGTCGCGGATCGCCTCGATCTCGCGCACGATGCTGTCCTCGCTGCGGCTCTGGATGATGCGACCCTCGTGCTCGGTGATCGAGCAGAAGGTGCAGCCGCCGAAGCAGCCGCGCATGATGTTCACGCTGAAGCGGATCATCTCCCACGCCGGGATCTTCGTCGGCCCGTCGTGGCGGCCGCGCTCGTCGGCATAGCGCGGGTGCGGCGAGCGGGCGTACGGCAGGTCGAACACGTGGTCGATCTCGGCGGTGGTCAGCGGGATCGGCGGCGGGTTGATCCACACGTCGCGCGCGCCGGGCCCGTCGCCGTGGCGCTGCACCAGCGCGCGCGCGTTGCCGGGGTTGGTCTCGAGGTGCAGCACGCGGCTGGCGTGCGCGTAGAGCACCGCGTCGGCCCGGACCTGCTCGTACGCCGGCAGGCGGATCACGGTGCGCTCGCGCGGCGTGGTCACGGCGCGTGCGCCGGCCTGGTGCAGCGGCCGGCGCACGATCGCGATCGGCGTGCCGCCCTGCACGCCCGCTGGCTCGCCGGGCGTGGCGCAGGCTCCACCGCGTTCGGCCGCGGCCTGTTCGCTCGTCGCGTACGGGCTGACCAGCGCGTCGACGCGGCCCGGCGTGTCGACCTCGGTCGAGTCGACCTCGAACCAGCCGACGAGCGCCGCGTCGTCGGGGCGGCGCACGAACGCGGTGCCGCGCACGTCGGTGATGCGCGCCACCGGCTCGCGCCGCGCCAGCCGGTGCGCGATCTCGACGATGGCGCGTTCGGCGTTGCCGTACAGCAGCAGGTCGGCCTTCGCGTCGACCAGGATCGAGCGGCGCACCTTGTCCTGCCAGTAGTCGTAGTGTGCGATGCGGCGCAGGCTCGCCTCGATGCCGCCGATCACGATCGGCACGTCGGCGAAGGCCTCGCGGCAGCGCTGCGCGTAGACGATGCAGGCGCGGTCGGGGCGCCGGCCGCCCTCGCCGCCCGGCGTGTAGGCGTCGTCGCTGCGGATCTTGCGATCGGCGGTGTAGCGGTTGATCATCGAGTCCATGTTCCCGGCGGTGACGCCGAAGAACAGGGTCGGGCGGCCGAGCGCCCTGAACGCCTCGGCGCTTGTCCAGTCGGGTTGCGCGACGATGCCGACGCGAAAGCCCTGCGCCTCGAGCACGCGGCCGATCACCGCCATGCCGAAGCTCGGGTGGTCGACGTAGGCGTCGCCGGTGACGACGATCACGTCGCACGCGTCCCAGCCGAGCGCGTCCATCTCGGCGCGGCTGGCCGGCAGGAACGGCGCGGTGCCCAGGCGCTTGGCCCAGTACGGCCGGTAGCCGGTCAGCGGCCGGGCGGCGCGCTCGGGGGTCGGGGTGGCGGTGCTCATGGTGGCAGGGGACGATTGTCGGCGCTCGGACCGCCGTGCGACGCGCCTCGGCAGTGAACACGCCCGGCGCGCAAGGGCATGCGCGGCGCGCCGGAACCCGGCCCGACGGCAGCGATCCGAGCGCGAGCGGGATACATTCGCACCATGGCCCCGTTCCCTTGGATCGGCTCGGCGGCGCTCAGGCCGGTGGCGCAGCGCGCCGGCGCCGCCGCGCTGCTCGCGTTCGCCGCGCTGGCCGCCTCGCTGGCCGCCGCGCAGGCGCTTCGCGACACGAGCACCGAGGCGCTGTCGCTATACGGGGTGGTGCTCAAGGACGCCGACGCGGCGACCTTCATCGCCGCCGCACGCGCCGCCGGTGCCGTCGCGCTGCCCACGCCCGACGGTGCGCCGGCGCAGTTCGACGCCCGCGGCGCAGGCGTGCCGGCACTCGAACGCCTGACGGTGATCGCGCACGAAGGCAAGCTGGTCACCGCGCGCTTTACGGTCAAGAACTACGGCCAGGACAACGAGGCGCTGCGCCGTGCGCTGCTGGCCAAGTACGGCGTGCCGATGACGGTGTCGGCGAGGCCGCTGCCGGCGCAGGGCTTCGACGGGCGCACCAGCCCGCGCGGCGCGTATGCGTGGACGTTCTCCGAAGGCATGAAGCTGATCTACGAGCACCCGCGCGTCGGCGACACGACACTGTCGTACACCGACGAGGCGAAGGCCCAGGCGCTGGCCGCCGGCGCACTGCCGGGCCCGGCGCTGCCTCGCGGCGAACTGCGCGACCGGCTCTGACACGCCGCCGGCACGGCGGCACGATGTCACGCGGCGCGCGGCCGCGTCGGCCCGCGACCGCGACCACGCCCCCGGCACCCTGAACCGGGGCGCCGCGGCGCCGATATGCACGGCAGCTGACCCGCCGTCGCCGTCGATGAACCCCGTCCCGACCGATTCGCTCGAGGGCCCGCGCCGCCTGCTGGTCGGCGTGTTCGTGCTCGCCAGCCTGTGGTACCTGCACTGGCGGCTGGGCACCTTCAACCCCGCGGCGCCGGTGTTCTCGCGCGTGATCTACGCCGCCGAGGTGTTCGGCTTCGTCACCGCGCTGCTGCACGTCTTCATGTGCTGGCGCCTGAGCGTGCGCCGTGCGGCGCCGGCGCGCATCGAGCGCAGCGTCGACGTGTTCGTGCCGACGTACAACGAGTCGGTCGAGCTGGTGCGCAAGACGCTGCTGGCCGCCATCGCGATGGACGGGCGCCACACCACCTGGCTGCTCGACGACGGCCGCCGCCCCGAGATGGCGGCGCTGGCGCGCGAGCTCGGCTGCCGCTACCTGGCTCGCGCCGACAACACCCACGCCAAGGCCGGCAACCTGAATCACGCGCTGGCGCACAGCGACGGCGAACTGGTGGCGGTGTTCGACGCCGACCATGCGCCGCGCCGCGACTTCCTTGCCCGCACGCTGGGCTACTTCGACGACGAGCGCGTGGGCTTCGTGCAGACCCCGCAGGACTTCTACAACCTCGACTCGTACCAGCACCGCCGCGGCGGCGGCCGCACGCTGTGGACCGAGCAATCGCTGTTCTTCCGCGTGATCCAGCGCGGCAAGGACGCCTGGAACGCCGCGTTCTTCTGCGGCAGCTGCGCGGTCGTGCGCCGCAGTGCGCTGCGCGAGATCGGCGGGTTCGCCACCGGCACCGTCACCGAGGACCTGCACACCTCGCTGCGCCTGCACGCCAAGGGCTGGCGGTCGGTGTACCACGCCGAGGCGCTGGCCTTCGGGGTGGCGCCCGAGTCGATCGAGCCGTTCATCGGCCAGCGCGTGCGCTGGGGCCAGGGGGCGATGCACGTGTGGCGCCGCGAGGGCATCCTGACGCACCGGGGCCTGACGCTGGCGCAGCGGCTGAACTACCTGGCGTCGGTGCTGACCTACTTCGACGGCTGGCAGAAGCTGGTGTTCTACGCCGCGCCGGTGATCGTGCTGACCACCGGCACGATGCCGCTGATCACCGGCACCGCCGACTTCCTGCTGCACTTCGTGCCGTACTACCTGCTGACCTTCTGGGTCTTCGAGGAGGTCGGCCGCGGCTACGGGCGCACCCTGTTCATCGAGCAATACAACATGGCGCGCTTCGCGGCGTTCGCCTGGGCCACGCTGGCCTGGCTGTTCCCGCGGCTGAAGTTCCACGTCACGGCCAAGGGGGGCGAGAGGCAGCGCACGCTGCGGTTCACGCTGCCGCACTGGCTGGTGCTGGGGCTGAACCTGGGTGCGATCCCGGTGGGCATCGCGATGTACCTGCTGGCCGCGCCGCTGCCGCTCGACGGGCTGGTCGCGAACACGCTGTGGGCCGGCATCAACGGCGCGCTGGCGCTGGCGGTGCTGTCGTTCACCGCGGTCAACCAGCGCCACACGCGGACGCGCTACCGCTTCCCGGTGCCGGTGGCCGCCGAGCTGATGCTGGCCGACGGCGCGCGCGTCGCCGGCACGGTCGACGACCTGTCCGAGACCGGCCTGCGCTTCTACGGCGCGCTGCCGCCGCACCTCGCGGTGGGCGCGCCGGTCACCGGCCAGCTGGGGCTGCCCGACGGCGCGCTGGCGCTGTGGGGCGAGGTGCGCAGCGTGGTCGCGCTGCCCGGATCGCCGCAGGTGGCCAAGGCGGTGGGTGTCAGCTTCTCGACCACCGACCAGGCGCGCCGTCGCCTCGAGCGCTTCCTGTACGGCTCGGACCTGCAGTGGCACGTCAACGGCTACAGCGACCAGGTGCACACGCCGCTGAGCCGGCTGCTGCCGCGCCTCGTCGCGGGACCGCGTCCGCACCCGCTGGCAGGCCGCCAGTGGAACAGCGCGCAACTGCGCATCGAGGCGACGGCCCCGGCCGAGACGGCGCTGGTGGCGACCGCCGCCGGCGGCGTCGAACGCCTGCTGATCAGCTACCGGCCGCTGCCCGAGCACCAGTCGCTGCTGCTAGACACCTTCCGCCGCACCGACGCACCGCGCGAGACGGTGCAGCTTCAGCGCGTCGAGATCGATGCGCCCGGCGCAATGCTGCACGCCTACCGCGTCGCCCCCGCCGCATCGCCGGTCGCCGCACCCCCCGCCGATGCAGCGGCGCAGGAGACGCGCGAACTGCTCGTCCGGGTGCGTCGGGACCGCAACAGCCCGTCGACCTTCGAAGTCGATCCGACGACGCTATGAACGCTCGACGCCAGCCGGGCCTGCGCCCGGCATCGATCGGCCTGCCGGCCGTCGCGCTGGCGGCGGGCCTCGCCGCCGCGCTGCCTGGCACGGCGTCGGCGCGCGGCCCCGACTTCGCGCAGTTCGACCTGTCGTCCGGCTCTTCGACGCTGGTGCTGGTGCGCGCGCTCGGCGAGCCGCGCGCCGCCGCGCCGGCGCCGCTGCTGACGGCCGCGGTCAGCCGCTGGGGCGACGGCCAGGCCGGCAGCGTCGCGTGGCTGAAGCGCGCGGCACCGCTGCAGGGCACGCACACCCTGATGCTCGGCGCCGGCGTCGGTGCCGACGGCTGGCGCAGCCGTTCGAACACGCGGCGCGACAGCGACGCCGGCGTGTCGCTGCGCGCGCAGGCCGAGGCCGTCGGCACGCTGGCCGGCGGGGGCTACTACGCGCTGGCGCAGGTCTCGACCTTTCGCGACACCTGGTTCGCGACCGCGCAGTTCGAGCCGCGCGGCGCACCGCTGGCGATCGAGCTGTCGCGCTTCGGCGAGCGCAGCTACCACGCGAGCACGGCGACGCTGCGCTTCGCCGTCGGCGCACCCGGCTGGTCGCTGCGGCTGGGTGCGGTGCGCGACGGCGAGGGCCGGCGCGTGGTGGTCGGCATCGGCTACAACGGCTTCTGACCCCGGCGTCGCCTGCGACCGCGCGAGGTTCGCGGCCGGGCGGGCTGCGCAGATTGCCCGCCCGCTGCCGCCCAGCGCGAAGACCTGGCGGAGCAGTGGTTCGACGCGCCGGGTCGGCGCCTCGCGTCTGCGCGGGCGGTGCGCGAAAGCGTGCACGGGTTCGCCGTCGCCGTGCTCGTCGGTGTTGCAACGCGGCGTGCGTAAACGGGGTGCCGACGATCGGCAGGTAGGCTCGGCCCATGGACGCCCCGATCGATGCGCCCCCGCGACGCCGCGAAACCCCGCCCGCGCCCGCCGTGGCCATCGAGGTCGAGGTCGTCGTCGAGGTGCCGCGCGGCAGCTTCCTCAAGCGCGGCTGGGGCGGGCACGTCGACTTCGTCTCGCCGCTGCCGTGCCCGTACAACTACGGCGCCGTGCCGACGCACCTGGGCCTCGAGGGCGACCTGCTCGACGCGCTGGTGCTGGGCCCACGGCTGCGTCTGGGCCAGCGCATTCGCGTGCGGGCATGGGCCGCGGCGACCCTGACCGACCGCGGCCTCGTCGACGACAAGCTGGTCTGCAGCCTCCAGCCGCCGAGCGCCGCCGAGATCGCCCGCGTGCTGACGTTCCTGCGTTTCTACGCGCGCTGCAAGGGGCTGCTGAACCGTTTGCGCGGCCGCCGGGGCCGCAACGCCTGCGAAGGGCTGATCGGCGCCGACGCCGCGCTGGCGCGCGCACGGCCCGTGCCCGCCCACTGGCGCGGGCCCCCGGTGCCGTTCTGACGCCGGTCGTGGCAGCGGTTCAGGACAACGCCAGCGCCGGCTCGTCGTCGTCCGCCTCCTCGCCGAGAAAGCCGCCGCTCTGGTGCGCCCACAGCCGCGCGTAGATGCCGCCGCGTTCGAGCAGGCTCTTGTGCGTGCCCTCCTCGACGATGCGACCCTTGTCCATCACGATCAGCCGGTCCATCGCGGCGATCGTCGACAGCCGGTGCGCGATCGCGACCACCGTCTTGCCCTCCATCAACGTGTACAGGCTGGCCTGGATCGCCTGCTCGACCTCGCTGTCGAGCGCGCTGGTGGCCTCGTCGAGCAGCAGGATCGGCGCGTCCTTGAGCATCACGCG
>NZ_DAOKZA010000040.1:0-35489 GCF_035325925.1 Azohydromonas sp.
AGACGGTGCACTTCCCGAAGTCGTGCCTGCACTGCGAGGAGCCGCCCTGCGTGCCGGTGTGCCCGACGGGGGCTTCGTACAAGCGCGAGGAGGACGGCATCGTGCTCGTCGACTACGACAAGTGCATCGGCTGCAAGTACTGCAGCTGGGCCTGCCCGTACGGCGCGCGCGAGCTCGACGAGAACCAGAAGGTGATGAAGAAGTGCACGCTATGCGTCGACCGCATCTACGACGAGCGGCTGGCCCAGCGCGACCGCCTGCCGGCGTGCGTCAAGGCCTGCCCCACCTCGGCGCGCATCTTCGGCGACATCCACGACCCGCACTCCGACGCCGCACGCGCGATCCGCGAGAACGGCGGCTATGCGCTGATGCCCGAGTGGGGCACGCAGCCGGCCAACCACTACCTGCCGCGGCGCACGACGCGCATGCGCATCCACGAGGACGAGCTGGTGCGCGCCGACAACCCGCTCGCCGTCGAGGGCCACCTGCCCAAGCCGGCGCCCGGCACGGCGACGCTCGACGACGCGAGCTGGTGAGGGGCCCGTGAAGCCGGCGTTCTCGGTGATCCTGCTGACCACGCTGATCGGCGCCGGCCAGGGCCTGTTCCTCGCGCTGTTCACGGTGCAGACTTACGCGCTGGTCGGGCTGCTGCCGCCCGACGACGGCCGCGCGCTTTACGTGGCCGGCAGCGCGCTGGCGCTGGCCTTGCTCGCGCTCGGGCTCGCGGCGTCGTTCGCCCACCTCGGGCGGCCCGAACGTGCGTGGCGTTCGGCGGCCCAGTGGCGCACCTCGTGGCTGTCGCGCGAGGTCATCGTGCTGCCCGCGTTCATGGGCGCCGTGGGGCTGTACGGGCTGCTGCACGGGCTCGGCGCCGCGCCGGTGCTGTTCGCGCCGGCGCAGGGCCCGACGCTCGACCTGACGCTGGCGGTGGGGGGCGTCGCGACGCTGCTGGCGTTCGCGCTGTTCGTGTGCACCGGCATGATCTACGCCTGCCTGCGTTTCCTCGCCGAGTGGGCGACGCCGCTGACGCCGCTGAACTACACGCTGCTCGGCGGCGCGTCGGGCTTCACGCTGGCCGCGGCGCTTGCGGCGGCGGTGGCGCCGCCGCGCGTGGGCTTTCTCGCCGGCTGGGCGATCGTGCTGACGCTGCTGGCCGCGCTCGGCCGCGGCGCCGCGCTGTGGCGCAACGCGCGGCTGAAACCGCGTTCGACGATCCAGTCGGCGACCGGCGTCAAGCACCCGCAGGTGGTGCAGAAGTCGATGGGCTTCATGGGCGGCTCGTTCAACACGCGCGAGTTCTTCCACGGCGCGGCGCCGTCGGCGCTGCGGCTGGTGCGTCCGGCGTTCCTGCTGCTGGCCTTCGCGCTGCCGCTGGCGCTGCTCGCGCTGGGGCGCGACGACGCTTCGCTCGCGCTGCTGGGCGCCGCGTTCGCCGTGCAGTTCGTGGGTCTGCTGGCCGAGCGCTGGTACTTCTTCGCGCAGGCCGACCACCCGCAGAACCTGTACTACCAGGCGGTGGCGTGACGCACGTCGCGGCGGCGCCGTCCTCGACGCTCAGGCGGGCCTTCCCGTTCCTGGACTGGTTTCCTGTCAGCGGCGTCGTGCTGCGCGGCGACCTGATCGCCGGCATCACCGGTGCGCTGGTGCTGGTGCCCAAGGCGATGGCCTACGCGCAGCTGTCGGGCCTGCCGGTGCACTACGGGCTGTACGTGGCCTTCGTGCCGGCGATCCTCGGCGCGTTGTGGGGCTCGTCGCGCCAGCTCGCCACCGGGCCGGTGGCGATCATCTCGTTGATGACGGCCGCCGCGCTGACGCCGCTGGCGGTGCCGTTCTCCGACCACTACGTCGAGCTGGCGCTGCTGCTGACGCTGATGGTCGGGCTGATCCAGTTCGCACTCGGCGCGTTCAAGCTCGGGGTGATCGTCAACTTCGTCTCGCACCCGGTGATCCTGGGCTTCATGAACGCGGCGGCGATCATCATCGCGCTGTCGCAGCTCGACATGCTGCTGGGCATCCCGAAGGGGCGCAGCGACTCGTTCCTCGCCGACGTGTGGGGCATGCTGCTGCACCTGCCGCACACGAGCTGGCCGACGCTGGCGATGGCGGTTTTCGCGTTCGCGCTGATGGTCGGCCTCAAGCGCATCAGGCCGCTGGCCAAGCTGAGCGTGCTCGTGGCGGTGGTGGTGACGATCGTCGTCAGCCATGTCGCCGGCTACCAGCGCGTCGTCGAGGTGGGCGTCGAGCAGATCCGCGACGGCGACACGCGCGCTCTCGTGCTGGCGCATGCCGAGACCGAACGCGCGGTGCGCGAGCTCAACGCCGAGATTGCCGATGTCACTGCGCAGCTTCGCCAGACGCGGCGCCGCGACGTGCGCACGGCGGCCACGCTGCGTCACCGGCTGCACCTGGCGCAGCTCGACGCCGAAGGCATGGCCGCGGCGAACAAGCGCCTCCTGCGCGACCTGCAGTTGCTGCGCTTCGAGCGCGCCGACGACGGCGCGCTGCACCTGCGCGGCAAGGTGCCCGCCGGCGTGGCGACCGACGGGCGCACGTGGAAGCTGCGCAAGCTGGCCGAGGGCGCGGGGACCTTCGCCTCCGGCGGCGAGGTCGTCGGGGCGATTCCGCGCGGGCTGCCCGAGCTGCGCGTGCCCACGGTCACGCTCGACGCGGTGATGTCGCTGCTGAGCGCCGCATTCGTGATCGCGCTGGTCGGGTTCATGGAGTCGATCGCGATGGCCAAGGCGATGGCGGCCAACACCAAGCAGCGCATCGACCCGAACCAGGAACTGATCGGGCAGGGCATGGCCAACCTGGGCGGCTCCTTCTTCCAGTCCTACCCGGCGTGCGGGTCGTTCACCGGCTCGGCGATCAACCTCGCCGCGGGGGCGACGACCGGGCTGGCGATGGTCTTCAACGGCCTGTTCGTGGTGGCCACGCTGTTGTTGTTGACGCCGCTGCTGTACGCGTTGCCGAAGGCGACGCTGGGCGTGATCATCCTGCTCGCGGTGACGACGCTGCTGACCCCGAAGGCGCTGCTGCAGACCTGGCGCGCGAGCCGCGCCGACGGCATCGTCGCCGCCGTGACGTTCGCCGTCACGCTGCTGATGGCGCCGCACCTCGACAGGGGCATCCTGATCGGCGCCGCGCTGGCGATCCTGCTGTACCTGCACCGCACGATGAGGCCCCGCGTGGCCGAACTCGGGCGACATGCGGACGGCACGCTGCGCGACGTCAAGGTGCATCCGAACCTGCCGACCAGCCGCAACGTCATCGCGCTGCGCTTCGACGATGCGCTGTACTTCGCCAACGCGGTGCATTTCGAGGAGGCGGTGCTCGACGCCCTGTCGGCCAAGCCGGATGCCAAGTACGTGCTGGTGGTGGCCAGTGGCATCAACCACATGGACGCCACCGGCGAGGAGATCGTGCGCCACCTCGTCGAGCGGCTGCGCGCCAGCGGCGTGACGATGGTGTTCTGCGGACTGAAGAAGCAGTTGCGCGACGTGATGCAGCGCACCGGGCTCGATCGGCTCATCGGCGACGACCACGTGTTCCCGGACGAGCAGCGCGCGCTGTCGGCGATCTACGAGCGTCTGGGCCCGCAGGGGCGCGGCGAGTTGCTGCCCCGCACCGGAGGCGCCACGTGAGCCCGCCTGCGTTCGTGCGCCGCTGGCTGCCGTTCGTCGTGTGGGCGCCGCTGGTCACCCGCGACGCCTTGCGCGCCGATGCCATGGCGGCGCTGACCGGCGCGCTGATCGTGCTGCCGCAGGCGGTCGCCTTCGCGACGATCGCCGGGCTGCCGCCGCAGTACGGGCTGTACGCCGCGATGGTGCCGGCCATCGTCGCCGCACTGTGGGGGTCGAGCTGGCACCTGGTGTCGGGGCCCACGACGGCGATCTCGGTGCTCGTGTTCGCGACGCTCAGCCCGCTCGCCGTGCCGGGCAGCGAGCGCTACGTCGCGATGGTGCTGACGCTGAGCTTGGTGGCCGGCGCGATGCAGCTCGCGATGGGCCTCGCGCGGCTCGGCGCGGTCGTCAACTTCATCTCGCACACGGTGATCATCGGCTTCACCGCCGGCGCCGCGTTCCTGATCGTTGCCAGCCAGGTCAGGAACTTCTTCGGCCTCGCGGTGCCGCGCGGCGCCTCGTTCCACGAGACGCTGCTGTACGCGGGCGAACACCTCGGCGAAGCCCATCTGTGGGTCACCCTGGTGGGCGTCGTCACGGTGGCGGCAGGGTTGCTGGCGAAGCGGTTCCTGCCGCGCTGGCCGTACATGATCTTCGCGATGATCGCCGGCTCGCTGGTCGCGGCGCTGCTCAACCTCGTGCTCGGAGCGGGCGCCACCGGCATCGAGACGGTGGGCGCGCTGCCGAGCGCGGTGCCCTCGCTGTCGGTGCCCGACCTGTCGTTCTCGACGCTGCAGGCGATGGTGTTCCCGGCCGCGGTGGTCGCGCTGATCGGGTTGACCGAGGCGGTCGCGATCGCGCGCTCGATCGCGATGCGATCGCGCCAGCGCCTGGACAACGACCAGGAGTTCATCGGCCAGGGGCTGTCGAACATCGCCGGCAGTTTCTTCTCCGCCTACCCGTCGAGCGGCTCGTTCAACCGCAGCGGCATCAACTACGCGTCGGGCGCACGCACGCCACTGGCGGCGGCGCTGTCGGCGCCGATCCTGCTGGCCATCGCGGTGCTCGCCGCGCCGCTGGCGGCGTACCTGCCGGTGGCGGCGATGGCCGGCATCCTGTTCATCGTCGCCTGGGGGCTGATCGACTGGCACCACATCGGCGACATCGTGCGCCGCCACCCGCGCGAGCGGCTGGTGCTGCTCGTGACCTGGGTCGGCGTGCTCGTCGACCTGGAGAAGGGGCTGTTCGCCGGCATCGTCGTCTCGCTGCTGCTGTACCTTTACCGCACGTCGCAGCCGGCCGTCGAGGAGCGCGCGCCGCCGCCGGCGGAACTCGGCAACCCGCGACGCAAGATGGTCGCCGCCGGCCCCGACGCGCTGCCCTGTCCGCAGATGGCGATGCTGCGCGTGCGCGGGTCGGTCTACTTCGGCGCGGTCGAGCATGTGCGCGACCAGTTCCGGCGCGTCGACGCGGTCGACCCGCAGCGCAAGTGGATCATGCTGCTGGCCCAGGGCGTGAACTTCGTCGACCTCGCCGGTGCCGAACTGCTGGCCGAGGAGGCGCAGCGCCGCCGCGCGCTCGGCGGCGGGCTGGTGATCGTCGGCGTCCAGCCGGCGGTCGAGCACCTGCTGGGGCGCAGCGGCGCCATGCGCGAGATCGGCCCCGCGCGCGTCGTCGCGCACAAGGGCGAGGCCATCCGGCGTGTCTACCCGCAACTCGACAACGAGGTGTGCCGCACCTGCACGCGCCGCGTGTTCGAGGAATGCCAGACCCGCCTGCCCGACGGCAGCGCCCGCGACGATGCCCCGGGCGGCGACACCCGCCGCCCCGCACCATGAGCGGCGCCGTCGACCGCCTCGTCGAGGCCCGCCTCGACGCCGCAGGCCGCCGGGCTCGACGGTCGGTGGAACCCGAGGACCGGGCTGCAGGTGCCGGCGAGCGGCCGGGCGGGCGCCTTGCGGCGCCGTTCACTGCGGCACGCCGGCCTTCTTCAGCATCGACGCCAGCGGGCACCAACCGGTGACGCCGCTCTGGGCCAGGTTCAGGCCGACGAATGCCGGCAGCGCGAGCCAGTAGGCGTGCACGTAGTGCGCCATTGCGAGCCCGGCCAGCACCATCAGGCCGGCGGCGAGGTGGACGATGCGGTCGACGGTCATGGTGACCTCCTGTGGCGCCCGACGCCGCGGCCCCTCGCCGGACGGCGGGCTTCTCGCCGGCTCAGTGCTGGTAAGCGACCTGCAGGTTGACGATGTTCTGCTGCAGCTCGATCGTGTTCGGCGGCCCGACGCTGGAGGGCACGCGGTGGTTGAACGCATGCACCCACGACAGCGAGCCGCTGATGCGTTCGGTGAAGCGGCGCGTCAGGCCGAGCGCGAGGTGCTTCTCGACCACCGCCAGCGAGCCGAAGTTGGCGTTGACGTCCTCGGGGCCGATCGGCGACTTGCCGTAGTTGAAGCCGGCGCGCAGCTGCATGCGCTCGCCCAGGTCCTTCTGCACGCCGATGGCAAACACCGTCTGGTCGCTCCAGCCGAACGGCATCACCGCCGGCACCGCCCCGGTGTAGCCCTCGGGGCGCCGCACCGCGATGCGGTCGAGCACGTCGCTGAACCAGATGCGCTTCACGTCGGCCTCGACCAGCAGCCCGCGCGCCGGCCGCAAGGCCACCCCGACGGCGAGCGTCTGCGGCGCGTCCATGCGCATCGAGAAGCGGCCGGCGGCGGTGTTCCACTCGAAGTCGCCCATGCGCTGCCGGTTCGACCACGACGCGCCGACCTGCACCACCTCGCTCGGCCGCCACACCAGCCCCGCGGTGAGGCCCCAGCCGAAGACCTGGTTCTGCGGCAGCGAGAACGCCGGCGTCGCCAGCGCCAGGCTCTGGTAGTTCAGGTTCAGCGTCGCCCCGACGGCGAGCCGGTCGTCGATGCGGTACGCGAAGCCCGGCGCGACCTTGAAGAACTGCTTGGTCGTCACCACCGACTGCAGCCCCGGCGCGGCGACCGTGTCGGCGAAGTCCACGCCCATGCCCGACAGGCCGCCCAGGCCCATGCCGAGCACCAGCCGCGGGCCGACCCGGAAGTTGACCGCGCCCGCAGGCATCATGTAGACGTTGGAGTCGCTGTCGTTGCCGTTGACCTTGCGCGGCGGGTTCAGGAAGCCCACGCCGAGGTCGAAGCGCACTTCCCGCGTGTCGAGTTCGGCCATGCCGGCCGGGTTGACCAGGACGGTGACGGCGTCCTGCGGCGCGGCGACGACGGCGCCGGCCATGCCGTTGTGGATCGCCGACAGGCCCAGCATCTGGTCGCCGTTGGTGGCGTGCGCCAGCGGCGCCGCGACGAGCGCGCTGCAGGCGAGCGCCCGTGCGGCGGCGCGGCGGCCCCCCGGTGGCTTCGGCCCGGATTCGTGGCTCATGACGTTCCTTTCGCGGCGGACTCAGCGCTTCAGCGCGGGTTGGTACGCGGTCGCGCCGGGCTGGCCGCGGAAGTGCGCGTGGCAGGCGACGCAGCCGGCCGTCACGCTGCCGTAGTGCTGCGCGGCGGAGACCATGTCGCCGCGTTCGGCGGCGTCGGCGAGCGCGCGGGCGCCACCCTCGACCGCCGCCTCCATCGCCGGCAGCACGGACAGCGCCTCGTTGCTGACCTTGTCGGGCGGCAGGTACGGCAGCATGCCGCCGCGCGGCAGCCGATGCCCGGCGATGCGGCGTGCGGCGTCGGCGGCCAGCGGCCCGTTGTCGGTGGCGATCGCCGCGCCGACGGCCTGGTAGTCAGCCAGGATCTCGTGCATCACCTGCACCAGCGTGAGCGTGTCGCTGCGGCGGTCGTGGTTGAGCACGACCTTCATCAGGAACTGCCGGATCTCGGGCGCGAGCGCCCTGGCGCGCTCGGCGAGCTCGGGCGTCATCGCGGCCATCTGCTGCTGCATCAGCTGCGCGCCGAGCTTCATCTGTTCGGGCGTCAGCGGCTGCTGCGCCTGTACCGACGCGGCCAGCGCGAGGGTCGTTGCGCCGAGCGCGCGGGCGAGGACGGGACGGATGTTCATGCGGCGTGGCCTCCGGCGGTGCGTCGGCCGCCGGCCCGGCGGGCTCGGCGGTGTCGGGTTCAGCGTAGGCAGCGGCGGTTTCGGGCCCATGTCAGCACGGCGCGATCCGTGTCGACCTGTTGCAGCGCGCGATGAACCGCACCCCGGCCCGGCTGCTGGTCGTCGACGACGACGAGGGCTTGCGCGAGCTGCTCGTGCGCTACCTGCGCGACAACGGCTACGAGGTCGCCGGCGTGGCCGACGGCGCGGCGATGCGCGGCCACCTGGCCACGCACCCGGTCGACCTGCTGCTGCTCGACGTGATGCTGCCGGGCGAGGACGGGCTGTCGCTGGCGCGCACGCTGAGCGCCGAAGGCGCGCCGGCGATCATCATGCTGTCGGCGCGCGGCGACGAGGTCGACCGCATCGTCGGGCTCGAGGTCGGCGCCGACGACTACCTGGCCAAGCCGTTCAGCCACCGCGAGCTGCTGGCGCGCGTGTCGGCGGTGCTGCGCCGCCGCCGCCCCGGCCCCGAGACCGGCCGGCGGCGGCACTTCGGCCCGTACACGGTGGACCTGGACGCGCACCGGCTCACGCGCAACGGCGCCGAGGTGGCGTTGTCGGGCGCCGAGTTCGCGCTGCTGCGCACGCTGCTCGACCACCCCGACCGCGTGCTCAGCCGCGACACCCTGGTCGAACTGCTCAAGGGCTACGACCGCGCGCCGTTCGACCGCATGGTCGACGTGCGCGTCACGCGGCTGCGGCGCAAGATCGAGCCCGACCCGGCGCACCCGGTCTACCTGCGCACGGTCTGGGGCGTGGGCTACCTGTTCTGCCCGCGCGGCGCCGGGTGATGCCACGCTCGCTGTTCGGCCGCATGGTGCTGGCGATCGCGCTGGTCGCGCTGGCCTGCCAGCTGGTGACGATCGCGATCGTCGCCGCGCTCGGGTTGTGGCCGCTCGGCCGGCTGGCCACCGCCGACCTCGCGGCGCTGATGGTCGACGCCGCACGCGACTGGCAGGCCGCACCCGACGACGCCGCACGCGCGCGGCTGGCGCGGCGGCTGGCCGTCGAGCAGGGGCTGCGCCTGCTCGACGCGCCGTCCACCGCCGACGCGCCGGCGCCGCTGGTCGAGCCGGTGCAGGCCACGCGGCTGCTGCCGTACTTCCACCTGCTGGAGACGGCACTCGCCGGGCGCACCGGCACGCCGGTGGCGCTGGTGCACGGGCGCGACGCGGCCGGCGCCTCGTGGTACTGGGCCGCGCTGCCGACGCCGCGCGGCAGCGTGCGCGTGGGCTTCGACGCGGCGCGCGTGGGCGTGCAGCCGTCGCTGGCGCTGGTGCTCGTGCTCGCGGTGGGCGCTCTGGTGGCGCTGGTGGCCGCCGCGGCGATGGCGCGCTGGCTGATCGGGCCGTTGCGCCGCCTCGTCGAGGCGACGACGCCGATCGGCCAGGGCCGTCGACCCGCGCCGCTGCCCGAGTCGGGACCGCAGGAGCTGGCGCAGGTCGCGCGTGCGTTCAACGCGATGGCCGAGCAGGTGCAGGAACTGCTGGCCAACCGCACGACGCTGCTGGTGGGCGTGTCGCACGACCTGCGATCGCCGCTGGCGCGCATCCGGCTGGCGCTGGGCATGGCCGCCGAGCGCCCCGACCCGGCGCTGCTCGAGCGCATCGCGCGCGACGTCGACGCGATGAACGAGCTGATCGGCCGCTGCCTCGAGGTCGGGCGCGACTTCAGCGAGCGCGACGTCGTCGACGTCGACCTGTGCCGGATGCTCGCCGAGGTGGCGCAGGAACACGAGCACCAGGGCGTCGAGGTGCGCGACCGCGGCCCGGGCTGCCGCCTGCGCGCGCGGCCGCTGGCGCTGCGGCGCATCCTGTGCAACCTGGTCGACAACGCGGTGCGCTACGGCGGCGGCCGGCCCGTGGACGTCGAGCTGCGCGTCGACGTCGGCGTCGCCGAAGTCGCGGTGCTCGACCGCGGGCCCGGCATTCCAGAGGACCAGCGCGAGGCGGTGTTCCGGCCGTTCCACCGGCTCGAGGGCTCGCGCAGCCGTCGCACCGGCGGCAGCGGGCTGGGGCTCGCGATCGTGCGCCAGATCGCCGGCGCCAATGGCTGGACGGTGCAGTTGCGCGCACGCCCCGGCGGCGGCACCGAAGCCTGCGTACGGCTGCCGCTGCAGGCCGGGTCGGTCATGAGCAAATGACCAACGAATCGTTGGTGGCGCGCACATCGGCGTCGCACAATGCGCGACTCCGACCCGCGTGCACCGACGATGGAACACCTGCACCCGAAGCAAGCCTACGAGATCCTGCAGAGCAGCCCGAACACGCTGCTGATCGACTGCCGCACCGAGGTCGAGTTCTTCTACGTCGGCCACCCGGTCGACGCGATCAACATCGAGTGGAACACCGCGCCCGACTTCGAGCAGAACCCGCACTTCGCCGACGAGGTGCTGCGCATGGCCGGGCGAAAGGACCGCCCGATCATCCTGATCTGCCGCAGCGGCAAGCGCTCGGTCGACGCCGGGCTCGAGCTCGAGAAGCACGGCTTCACGAACGTCGCCAACGTGCTCGAGGGCTTCGAGGGCGACCTCGACGCCGAGCACCACCGCGGCAACCTCGGCGGCTGGCGCAAGCACGGGCTGCCCTGGCGGCAGGTGTGACCCGGCGGCCTCGTCAGCGGCGCTGCGGCGGGCCGCTGCCGCACGATCGGGCCCGTCGGGCCTGTCGGGCCGGCGGGCACTGAACGACGCCGCACCGCGCTGCCCCGGCACGATCCGGCGCACACCGCAGCCGGTTGCAAAAGACAACGCCGTCGGCACGATTCGGCGCCCGGTTGCAATTTCCACGCACCGGGCGCCCCGGCGCGCCGGGGCGCGACGTGGCATGCAACGTGCATTGGAGGTGGGGTCATGGCAGGTCCGAGGACGGCGACGAAGGGCTGGGGCTGGTGGTCGAGGCTGCGACGCGCCCCACCTCCCGCAGCGCCCGAGGCGCGCGCCGAAGTGGACCTGCCGGGCAGGGGCCTCACGCCGATCGCGCAGGTGGTCGATTGCGTGGGGGCGATGTGTCCGCGTCCGCAGTTGCTGGTGATGAAGGTGCTGGGCAAGGTCGAAGACGGTGAAGTGGTCGAGGTGCGCTGCGACAACGCGCCGGCGGTGGAGAGCTTCCCGGCGCTGGCGCTGTCGCTGGGCAGCACCCATCTCGCGACCCTGCGCCACGGCGACGGCTGGCGCGTCTATCTGCGCAAGGGCATCTGGCATGGCTGATCCGCACGCCGCGCGCGGCCGCGCCGCAGGGGGAGCACGGCGATGAGCACGACGACGGCGCCGGCGGTCGCCACGCCCGCCGGCCAGACCGGGTCGATCAAGGCACTGGGGCTGTTCGTCGCCGGCGTGCTGCTGTCGATCTGGGCGGTCGTCACCGACGTGCGCCTGGCCTACATCCTCGTCTACGCCTGGTTCGGCGTCGGCTACGGGCTGCTGCTGCAGTACGGGCGCTTCTGCATGGCCGCGGCGGTGCGCGACCTGTTCGCGGTGCGCGTGCCGCGCATGGCGGTGGGCATGATGATCGCGGTCGGGCTGTACGCGCTCGTCTCGGCCGCCGTCACGCTGGCCGGATTCAGCGGCTTCCACCCCAACCCGATGGGCTGGCACGTGCTCATCGGCGCGGCGATCTTCGGCTTCGGCATCGTCTTCACCGGCGGCTGCGCGTCGGGCTCGCTGTACAAGGCCGGCGAAGGCAACGTCGGCGCGATGCTGGTCGTGGTGGCGATCTCGTTCTCGCAGGCGTTGGTCGTCAGCGCCGGCGGCTGGCTCGACCGGCTGGTGCCGGCGTCGTGGACCGCGTCGGCCGAGGCCAAGGACATGCCGGCCGAACTCAGCGTCACCCAGGGCTGGTTCGACCAGTTCACCGCAGGCTACGTCTGGGACCTGAAGGCCGCGACGCTGGCCGACCGGCTCGGCGCCACCGATTCACCCTGGGTCGCGGTGACGGTCAACACGCTGCTGGTGGCGATCGTGCCGGTGGTCGTCATCCTCGGCCTGCTGTACTGGGTGTACTTCCGCCCGGGCTACATGCGGCGCGCCAAGGTCGCCTCGCCGACGCCGGGGCAGCACCTGGCGGGCGTGTGGGCGATGTGCACGGCGTCGCGCAACACCGCGCTGGCCGGCGCCGGGCTGGGCGTGCTCGCCGGCGCCCATGTCTGGGCCACGGGGGCGATGCGCGCGCACTTCGAGGTCGACAACTTCGGCGAGTTGCTGGCGGCGATGAACCACCACGCCGGGCTGTCGATGCAGGACACCGTGTTCGACCCCGGCTACTGGTACATCACGACGCAGGAGGCGCAATGGGGCGCCTGGGTGATCGAGCGCCTGGGCGTGCCGATGCGCGACAACCTCTTCTTCGGCCTCGACAACGGCGTGCCGAGCCCGCTGCTCAACGCGCCCGGCTTCATGTCGATCGGCATCATCGCCGGCGCGGCGATGATGGCGCTGGCGCGGCGCGAGTTCAAGTGGAAGCTGCCGAACCTCGAGGCGGCGCTGTTCGCGGTCGTCGGCGGCACGCTGATGGGCATCGGCGCGCGCATCGCGATGGGCTGCAACATCGGCGCCTTCTTCGCCACCGTCACCAACGGCGACCCCAGCGGCTGGGTGTTCCTGCTCGGCATGGCGCTCGGCGCCTTCGCGGGCGTGAAGGTCTTCGCCTGGTGGGTCGACTGGCAGGCCGCGCGGCGCGGCGACGACCTGGCGCTGTAGCCCCGCCGCCGCAGAAGACGATCGCATCAGGAGGAACCAGACCATGGCCGTGACCTTCAACCAGACCGGCGACGGCAAGTGGACGCTCGACGTGCGCGGCTACGCCTGCCCGCACCCGCAGATGTACACGAAGAAGGCGCTGCAGAAGATGGCCGGCGGCGACGAGCTGACGCTGGTGTTCGACAACCCTTCGTCGGGCGAGTCGATCATGGCGATGTGCGACGCCGACGGCAACGAGATCGTCGACCGCGTCGAGGGCGGCGGGTCGTTCACCTGGACGATCCGCAAGGCCTGAGCGCGATGCACTTCGGCCTCGTCGTCACCGACAGCGCCTACGCGGCGCACGCCACGGCGCTGCTGGCCGGGGCGGCGGCACGCGGCTGGGACGCGCGCTGCTTCCTGACCGACACCGGCGTGCTGCTGCTGTGCGACGAGGGCTTCGCGGCGCACGCGCGCGCACACCCGGGCAGCGTCGCGTCGTGCAAGCACAGCATGGACCACCACGCGCCCGAGGGCATGGACCTGTCGGCGCTGCAGGGCGCGGTCGTGATCGGCGGTCAGTACCAGGGCGCCAAGCTCGCCGGCGCAGCCGACGTCGTGCTGGTGCTGTAACCGCCGCGCCGCAGGAGCCGGACGATGAGTGCATCCAGACGCATGCTGGTCGTCGCGATGGGCAAGCGCGTCGAGGGCCTGCGCGTGGCCGTGGGCCTGACGATGGCCGACGCCGCGCTGCAGGTGGCGGTGTGGGGCGCGCTGCCCGACGACGAGGCGGCGACGCCGCAGCTCGAGGCGCTCGAGTTCGGCGACGTGCCGGTGCAGTCGCTGCCCGCGGGCGACGACGCGTCGTGGGACGCGCTGGCGCGCCACATCGTCGACAGCGACATCGTCTACTGCCTGTGAACACGCCCCGACGCATCCTGTTGATCGAGCCGCTTGGCGGCGCCGGACCGACGCCGGCGCTGGCGCGCGCGCTGCACAACGCAGGTGCGCAGGTGCGGCAGCTGGCGCTGCCGGGGCGGGTCGACGCTGTGCTCGACGCCATCGAACAGGGTTGGATGCCCGTCGCGCTGAAGATGCCCACGGCGGGCACCGGCGCCGGCGGGCGCGACAAGGACGCAACGCCGGGCTCGGGCCAGGGCGGCGCGCTGGATTCACACCGTCCGGAGGACACCCGATGAAGATGCGATTCAAGTCCGCCCTGCTGGCGGCCGGCTGTGCGGCCGTGGCGCTCGCGCTGACCGGGTGCGGCGGCGGCGACAGCGAGGACAAGGCGTCGCCCGCCCAGCTGATCCGCGTCAACTCGGCCGCCGCACTCGCGCAGGTCTCGGCCGACGACTACGACGCCAACGTCGACGGCATCGTCACCGGCGCGACGCTCAAGCGCTGGATGTCCGACTGGGCCGCCCAGCGCCCGCCCGGCGTCACCGGCAAGCTGGTGATCCTCCAGGCCACGGCCGGGCCGGCGGGCGCCGAGTTCATCAAGCCCGACGGCGTCAACGTCTTCACCTACCTGTCGCCGAGCAGCGAGTGGGTGCAGACGCGCAGCAACGGCGTCATCGAGACCGTCAGCATGGTGCCCGACGGCGCTGCGATGGACGCGCTGTTCAAGAAGTACGCCATCGACCCGACGCGCGACATGATCGTCGCGGCGATGGGCACCGGCAGCAACCCGAACGCGATGGCGCAGGGCCGCATCTGGTACGCGCTGCGCTACTGGGGTGTCGAGCGCGGGCACCTGGCCGTGCTCAACGGCGGCAACCAGTGGCTCAACGGCAACGGACTCGCCGCCGCCGACTTCCAGGCCGCCGCCAGCACCGCGCCGAACAGCGGCAGCTTCTCGGTGAAGAGCCTGCAGGTCGACAACACCGCGCTGCAGGCGACGGTGCAGGACCTGCTGGCCGTCCTGCCCGGCGTCAACAGCAACCAGAAGGGCGACGGCGTGCTGATCTGGGACGCGCGCAGCGCGAGCCAGTACAGCGCCGGCCAGGTCGTCGAGCGCGGCGAGGACACCGACCCCGACACCGCGGGCAACCAGGCCTGCGCCAGCGCGCTGTGCGTGCCGACCAACGTCGACAACTACCGCTGGACGTTCCAGAACGGCGGCTCGCGCCAGGGCCACCCCTGGGGCACGCTGCAGCTGCAGTACACGCACATGCTCGACCCGACCAAGGGCTTCGCGTACCGGCCGAAGTCGGTGCTCGCCGGGTACCTGGCCGGCAACGTCGACGCCAACGGCATCGGCCTGATCGACGCGAGCTACGCGCCGGTGGGCGCAGGCAATGGCTACCAGGACGGCGACACCGTCTACGTGTACTGCGAGACGACGTTCCGCGCGATGATCACCGGCATCGTCAGCGCGGTCATCCTGGGCAAGCCCACGCGCTTCTACGACGGCGCGATGGTCGAGTGGAACTCGCTGTCGTACATCGCCGACCGCACCGGCAACGCGATCCTGCCGGCCAACTCGCCGTGGCGCACCGACGTGAAGTCGTTCTTCCGTCCGGCGATGGCCACCGCCGAAGTCGCGCCGCGCACCATCACCGACCCGTACGCCTGGGGCACTGACGCGATCGTCGAGTCCGACCGCGGCTACAAGACCGGCGAGAGCGTGGCCGGCGGCGGTGGTGGCGGACTGCCGTCGAACCCCTGCGGCGGCTGACGATGCCGCTGCCGGCGGCGCCGGACATCGCCGAGAGGACGACGACGTGCAGGTCCACGTGGTCCGGTCGCCTGGCGCGCGTGCTCGGCGCGGCGGCGGCGATCGGCGTCGCCGCATGCAGTCCCTCGCCGGCGCCGCCTTCGGTGCAGGACTTCCTCGCCCGGCACTGGGCCGAGCCGATCGCGCCGCAGGGCGCCCCGCCGGCCGGTTACTCGGCGCTCGAGGCGTCGCTGTCGCCCGCGGCCTGCGGGCAGTGCCACCCGGTGCAGTGGGCCGACTGGCAGGGCAGCCTGCACGCGCGGGCGATGGGCCCGGGCATCCGCTGGCAGCTGCAGCTGATGGACCAGGCCGCGGCCAACCGCTGCGTGCGCTGCCACGCGCCGCTGGCCGAGCAAAAGGCGCTGCTGGCGATCGAGCACGGCTGGCCGGCGGCGCCTTCGCAGCCGCCGCCGGCGTACGTCGACGCGGGGCTGGCGCACGAGGGGCTGGTCTGCGCAGCGTGCCACGTGCGCGGCCACCGGCGCTACGGCCCGCCGGCGCGGCCGGCGGCCGCGGACCGCGATGCCGCGCTGGCGCACGGCGGTTTCGTCGAGTCGCCGGCCTTCGGCGACAGCCGGTTCTGCGCGCATTGCCACCAGTTCCCGGACGACGGGCCGCGCACCGCCGGCAAGCTGCACGAGGACACCTACGCCCAGTGGCAGGCCAGCGCGTACGCCCCCGAGCGTTCGTGCCAGTCGTGCCACATGCCCGACCGGCGCCATCGCTGGCGCGGCATCCACGACCCCGAGACCACGCGCGACGCGATCGACGTGCAGTTGCAGGTGCAGCCGTCGGCCCCTGGTCGCTACGAGGCGCGCGCCGAGGTGCGCAACACCGGCGCCGGCCACCACTTCCCGACCTACATGGTGCCCAAGGTCGAACTGCAGTTCGTGCGCGTCGACGCCACCGGGGGCGAGTCGCCGATCGGGCGGCACGTCATCGGCTGGACCGTCGACACCGCCATCACGCGCGAGATCGACGACACGCGCATCCCGGCCGGCGCCAGCGCGCAGTTCGTCGTGTCGTTCGACGCACCGCCCGGCGCGGGCTGGACGGTCGAGCTGCGCATCGTCGTCAAGCCGGGCGAGCACTACGAGCGCACCTTCCGCGACAGCCTGTCGCGTGCCGACCGGCTGCCGCCCGCCGCGGTGCCGCTGCTGCGCGAGGCGCTGCAGCGCGTGGTCGATGCGCAGTACGAACTGATGCGCGTGCGCCGCGCGCCTGCCGGCTGAGCGCCGCGGTGATCGCGACTGAGCGCTTTCGGAGGACTCCCGTGCCGACATCACCGCCCCTGCCCCCCGCGTCGCGACGTCGCGGCCCGGCCGCGACGTGCGCCGTCGTCTTCGCGGCCTACGCCGTCGCCGTGCCGGCCTGGGCGGCCGGTGACGGTGCGCCGCGGCTGAAGTTCCGCGGCAAGGGCTCGGCGTGCATGTGCTCGGACGCCATCGACGACAAGACCATCTCGCGCGCACTGCAGTCGCGCCTGGCCGGCGGCGACGCGACGCAGCCGCCAGGCGCCGCCGGCGCGAAGCCCGCCGCGACGCTGACGCCCGCCGACGCGAAGGCCGCGGCCGACGCGGCCGCGCGCGCCCTCGAGCCGGCGGCGCCGCGTGCGTCGGCGCCGGCCGACAGCCCCGCACCCCGTTCACCACAGGAGCAGCGCCCATGAAGACCGAGGAGACGACGACGACCCCCGTGCACCATCGCACCCGACCCCTGGCACGCGGCGGCACGCGCCTGTGGCACCGCCTGCGCAGCCTGGGCTCCGCGCTCGGCCTGGTGGCGCTGGCGTTCGTGTTGTGGGCGCTGCAGCCCGACACGCGCCCCCAGGCCGCGGCCGAGGTGGCGGGCTGGGGTGCCGAGGCCGCGCACGCGACGGCCGAGGCGCCGCTGGCGTGGCTGCCGATGGCCCCGGCCAACGCCTGCGGCCTCGGCGCGTCGAGCTGCTTCAAGTGCCACAACGGCAAGCGCGCCGCGGCCCCGCCCAGCGACCCGGCCACGGCACCCTGGCATGCGCACCACGCCAAGGTCAACAACTCCTGCGTCGGCTGCCACAAGGGCAACCCGCGCGTCATGAAGGAGGAGGTGGCGCACGCCAAGATGGTCGCCAAGCCGCGCGACAACACCAGCGAGTCCTGCGCGACCTGCCACACCGCCGACCTGGCCAAGGTCCAGGGCGCCTACACCGGAGGGAAATGACATGAACCGCACCATCCGCGCCCCGCGCGCCGCCCGACGTCGCGCCCTGCGCCTGGCCGCCCTGTGCACCGTCGCGCTGCCGTGGGCGGCGACGGCCGGCCCGACGATCGAGTTCGGCCAGGGCAGCACGCTCAACTTCACCTACGGGCTGCAGGTCTGGAACGAGCACCGCAGCTTCACCTCGTCGACCAACCCGTCGTCGTCGAGCGACACCTTCCTGCGCCGCAACCGGCTCGCGCTGACGGGGCAGTACAACGACATGATCGGCTTCTACGCGCAGCTCGAGGCCGGCGGCGACGGCCGCGGCGGCGACAACGACCGCAGCGTGTACTGGCGCGACGCCTACGTCACCTTCGACTACAGCGACGCGCTGCGCTTCATCGTCGGCCGCGTGAAGAACACGTTCTCGCGCGAGAACCTCGAGGCCTGCCTCGAGCCGCTGACGCTCGACCGCGCCGAGGTGCTGTCGTACACGCCGTTCGCCGGCACGCGCGACATGGGCGCCGTGGTGTGGGGCAACCTGATGGACGCCAAGCTGCAGTACCGGCTGATGGTCGCCGACGGGCGGGAAGGGCAGTACGTGCCGAAGGGCAAGCCGCGCGTCACCGCGCGCGTGCACGTCAGCCTGTGGGACCCGGAGTTCAGCTACGGCTACCTGGGCACCTACCTGGGCACGCAGAAGGTGCTGACCATCGGCGCGTCCTACGACACGCAGTCCGACGTGGCCTACGGCAACTACCTGTCGCGCTCGGACATCAAGGACTACAAGGCGCGCACCATCGACGCCTTCATGGAGTTGCCCACGTCCAGCGGCGTCTACACCGCCAGCGCCGCGGTGTTCGACTACGACACCGGCGGCGCGTTCGGCCAGTCGCCCGACCCGGCGCTGAGCGTCAACTCGGACCTCAAGGGCCACTACCTGAAGGCCGGCTACATGCTGCCGAACAAGCTCGGCCCCGGCCGGCTGCAGCTGTTCGCACGCCACGAGAAGCTCGACTACGGCGTGAAGACCGGCAACGCCGAGTACTTCGACAACACCTGGAACGGCGTTGGCTTCAACTACTACATCGACGGCCAGCGGGTGAAGATCACCGGCGAGTTCAACCGCATCAAGTTCGACACGCAGCACCCGGTGGACAACGCGCTGCGCGACTACCGGCAGGCTACACTGGCCCTGCAGTTGATCTTCTGACCCCGCGTGCCGGCCGCCGGCCCGCGCGTGGCCGCGGTGGGTGGCCGCGCGCCGGGCGCACGAGGCGGGCCGCGGGGCGTGCCCACAGGCCCCGGTCCGAATGAGCAGCGCATCGCCCCTGCCGCTTGCCGCCGACGCCGCCCGCACCGACGACGCGGGGGCGGCGCGCGTGCCCCTGGCCAGCCACCCGCTCGCGCCGCTGCTGCTCGGGCTCGCGGTCGCCGCGCTGTACGCGTGGTTCGGCGCCGCCTGGCACGAGGGGCGCGGTGCCTGGGTGGCCGGCAGCCTGCTCGCCGGGCTGGCGGCTGCGGGCGCGGCGCGGCTGGCCGCCGAGATCGCCGCGCTGCGCCAGCTCGAGCACGGCATCCACAACGCGCGCGAGGGGCTGCTGCAACCGACCGCCGATCGCGGCCTCGGCTGGACCGTCGCCGGCCGGCTGATCCCGGAGCACAACAAGACCGTCGAGGCGCTGGCGCTGATGTTCCGTACCGTCGAGGACTGCCAGGTGCGCTTCCTCGGCGAACGCAACCGCGTCACGACCATCCTGCAGAGCCTGCCCGGCGCGCTGCTGGGCATCACCGACGAGCTCGAGGTGTCGATCGCCAACCGCCAGGCCGAGGCACTGTTCGACGCCGGCCCCGGCGCGCTCGCCGGGCGCAACCTGTTCGACCTGCTGGTGCCCGACGACCACGGCCGCACGCTGCTGCGCGACGCGTTCCTCTACAAGCAGGCGATCCGGCAGCAGGAGCTGGTGCTGCAGCTCGGCGGCCGCGCGCGCCACTTCAGCATCAGCCTGGCCTTCTACAGCGACGAGCAGGACGACATCGGCGGCGTGATGATCCTGCAGGACGTCACCGAGCAGCGCCTGCTGATGGAGACGGTGGCGATGCGCGAGAAGCTGGTCGCGATGGGCCAGCTCGCCGCCGGCGTCGCGCACGAGCTGAACACGCCGCTGGGCAACATCCTCGGCTACGCGCAGCTGATGCGCAGCGCGTCGACCCCGCCCGAGACGCGCAACGGCTACGCCGACGTCGTCGTCGCCGAGGCCCGGCGCTGCTCGCGCGTCGTGCAGGACCTGCTGGCCTACGCGCGAAAGGACAGCTGCAGCGGCGAGACCTGCGACGTCAACCAGACGGTGCGCGAGCTGCTCGACGCGTTCATCCACTGCCGGCTGCAGCGCTACGGCATCGAGGTCGAGGTGCATCTCGACCCCGACCTGCAGCTCGTCGAGGGGGGCTGTGGCGAGGTCGACATCGCGCTGACCAACGTGATGTCCAACGCGATCCACGCGCTGGCCGACACGGCGCAGCCGCGCATCACGATCCGCACCTGGGCCGAGCCGGCGCATGTGGCCATCGCGGTGGCCGACAACGGGCCCGGCGTGCCGCCCGAGGCGCGCAGCCGGCTGTTCGACCCGTTCTTCACGACCAAGGACGTCGGGCAGGGTTCGGGGCTGGGGCTGTTCATCAGCCAGGCCGTGGTCACGCGCCGCGGCGGGCGCATCGACTTCGACGCCGGCCATGCCGGCGGCGCGTGTTTCGTCATCCGCCTGCCGCGCGTCGACGTCGCGCGCGTGCGTGCGGCATGAGCACCGCCGCCGAGACCACCACCGGCCGGCGCGCGCGCGGCGACGCGGGCGACCCGCGCCCGCTGGTCGTCGTCGCCGAGGACGACCGGCACATGCGCGAGCTGATCGCCATCGTGCTGCGCGAGTCGGCGCTGCCGATGCGCGTGGTCACGGTCGAGAGCGCGGTCGCCGCGATGGACCTGCTGGAGGACCAAGCGGCGGCGGTCGTCGTCACCGACCTGTGCATGCCGGGCGCCGACGGGCTGGACCTGCTGCGCTTCGTGCGTGCGCACCAGCCCTTGTGCCAGGTGCTGCTGGTCACCGGCTTCGCGAGCATCGACTCGGCGATCGCGGCGCTCAAGGACGGTGCCTTCGACTACGTGCGCAAGCCCTTCGACGGCGAGCAGCTGCGCGCGCGCGCCGAGTCGGCGCTGAACTACCACCTCGCGCTGGCCGAGACGGCGCGGCTGCGCCAGGGCGCCGTCGACGCCGACGTCAGCCCGCTGGTCGGCCGCTCGGCGGCGATGCAGGCGGTCGAGCGGCTGATCGAGGCCGCCGCCGCGTACGACGCCGGCGTGCTGGTCTGCGGCGAGAGCGGCAGCGGCAAGGAGCTGGTGGTGCGGCGCATCCACCGCCTCGGCGCGCGGCGCGACCGACCGCTGATCGCGGTCAACTGCGCCGCGATCCCCGACACGCTGATCGAGAGCGAGCTGTTCGGCTACCGCCGCGGCGCCTTCACCGGCGCCGACCGCCACAAGCCGGGGCTGTTCGAGCTCGCCGACGGCGGCACGCTGTTCCTCGACGAGATCAGCAGCGCGCCGGCGGCGCTGCAGGCCAAGCTGCTGCGCGTGCTGCAAGACGGCTGCTTCTACCCGGCCGGCGCCACCGAGCCGGTGCACGTGGACGTGCGCGTGATCGCCGCGGCCAACGTGCCGCTGCGCCAGCTGGTCGACAGCGGCGAGTTCCGCAAGGACCTGTACTACCGGCTGACGGTGATGGAGATCGACATCCCGCCGCTGCGCCAGCGCCGCGACGACATCGCGCCGCTGGCGCTGCACTTCCTGGACAAGCACTCGAAGCGCCTGGGCAAGGCCTGCCAGGGGTTCTCGCCGGCGGCGCTGGCGGCGCTGATGCGATACGACTGGCCGGGCAACGTGCGCGAGCTCGAGAACCTGGTGCAGCGCATGCTGATCCTGTCGGCGCGCGACGTCATCGACGTCGACGCGCTGCCGGCGCACCTGGCCGCGGCCCACGGCCCCGAGGCGCGCGCGCTCGATTACCTGCCGCCGCAGAGCCTCGAGGACATGGAGGCCTACCTGATCCGCAAGACGCTGCGCAAGACCGGTGGCGACCGCGCGCTGACCGCCGAGATCCTGGGCATCGACAAGTCGACGCTGTGGCGCAAGGTCAAGCGCTACCAGATCGACGAATAGGCCCGGCGGCCGACGCTACTCGCGTTCGCGGTCGATCGCCAGCGCCACCGCGCCGCGCGACGCCACGGCGCCCGACTGCCCCTCCAGGTCACCCGGCTGCGGCTCGACGTCGCCGCTGCGCGACACGCGAGCGACGACGACGACACGCTCGAATGCCGACAAGCGCATCTGCGGCGACATCGCCGAGCTGTCGTCCAGGGTCAGTTCGGCCGGCAGGTCGGCGACGCGCAGCCGCGCGACGGCCAGCGGCATGCGCGGCCCCTCGACCGGGCGGGCGAACACGAACACGGTGTCCTGCGGCCGCGCACGCCCGGCCAGGTCGCCGGCGAGTGCGACGCGCACGCGCAACCCCGCGCCCGCCTCGCGCCCGGCGGCCTCGGCCGCCGCCGAGGCGGTGCCCGGCGCGCGGCCCGCACCGCCACCCATGCTCTCGGCCGCACCCGCCTGCGACGCCGGCGCCGCGGCGGCGCGCGCCTGGCGCAGGCCCTCTTCGAGCCCGCTGGCGAACGGGCTGTCGGGCGGCGCGAGCGACTTCGCACGCTCCCAGTGCCTGACCGCCGCGGCCGCGTCGCCGCGCTGCAGCGCCGCGGTGCCCGCCAGCGCGAGCGCCTTCACGTGGTCGGGGTCGGCCCGCAGCGCGCGCTGCACCAGACGCTCGGGCTCGCCGAGCAGGCCGCGCTCCTGCGTCATCGCCAGCGCGTCGGCGTAGTCCGCGAGCAGCGACGCGTCGTCGGGCGACAGCGCGACCGCCTGCGCGTACGCGTCGCGCGCCGGCTCGAAGCGCCCCATCGCCGCGTAGCTGCGGCCCAGCAGCACCCAGCCGTCGGCGTCGCCCGGCTGCTCGCGCATGCGCTGCGCGAGCCGCTCGACCAGCACCTCGACGTCCTGCGGCGTCGCCTGCGACGGGGCCCGCGCCAGCACCGGGTCCAGCGCCGTGCGATTGCCCAGGGCCAGGTACAGCAGCACCGCGGCCAGCGGCAGCACCACGGCCAGCGTCAGCGCCGCACCGCGACCGGGACGCGCGGCGAGCGCCACTTCGGCGTCGCGTGTCTCCTCGAGCACGCGGCGCTCGATCTCGGCGCGGGCGGCGGCATGCTGGTCGGCCGCCAGCGCACCGGCGGCCAGCTCGGCGTCGAGCTCGGCGAGCTGCTCGCGCAGGATGCGCACGTTGCTCGCCTGCGTGGCGTCGCCGGCGTGGGGGTGGGCGCCCCGCAGCAGCGGGCGCGCGAGCGCAGCCAGCGAAGCGACGACGAGCGTCGCGGCGGCGATCCAGAACAGCGTCATTCGCCCCCCGTGCCCAGCATCGTGCGCGCGCGCCGGCGCTCTTCGTCGCTCAGCGGCCGGGCCTCGGCGGCGACCTCGGTACGCCGGCGGCGCAGCGTGTGCACCAGCCACGCCGCCATCGCCACCAGCAGCACGAAGGGCCCGCCCCACAGCAGCCAGGTGACCGGCTTGATCGGCGGCGTGTACAGCACGAAGTCGCCGTAGCGCTCGACCATGTAGTCGAGGATCTCGCGCTCGCTGCGCCCGGCGCTCAGCTGCGAGCGTATCTGGCCGCGCAGGTCGACCGCGAGGTCGGCGTTGGACGCCGCGATGGTCTCGTTCTGACACACCAGGCAGCGCAGCCCGTGCGCGATGCGCATCACTTCGGCCTCGAGCGCCGGATCGTCCGACAGCGGCACCGCCTGCGGCGCGGCGGACGCGACGCCCGCGGCCGGCGGCACCTGCGCCGCGGCGCACAGCGCGCACGCGGCCAGCGCGACCGCGGCCAGCCACCGGCGCCCGTGGCGCTCGCGTTCAGCCACCGAGCCTCCGCACCAGCGGCAGGATCTCCCGATGCAGCGCCTCGAGGGTGATCGGGCCGATGTGCTTGTGGCGGATCACCCCGTCCTTGTCGACGACGAAGGTCTCGGGCACGCCGTAGACGCCGTAGTCGATGCCGACCGCGCCGTCGCGGTCGGCCAGCACCAGCGTGTACGGGTCGCCGTGGCGCGACAGCCAGCGCGTCGCGTCCTCGGGCTTGTCCTTGTAGTTCAGTCCGACCACGGGCACGCCACCGTCACGCGCCAGCAGCGTCACCAGCGGATGCTCGACCTGGCAGGGCACGCACCACGAAGCCCAGACGTTGAGCACCCAGGGCCGCCCGAGCAGCTCGGCGTGCGTCACGCGCTGCTGCGGCGCCTGCAGCCGCGGCAGCTCGAAGGCCGGCGCCGGCTTGCCGACCAGCGGCGACGGCACCTTGCGCGGGTCCAGGTTCAGCCCGACGGCCAGCAGCGCCGCGAGCGCGACGAACACCGCCAGCGGGATCAGGTAGCGCTTCATGCCGCCGCCGCGCCCCGGGGCAGCGCCTGCGCGGCACGAGTCTTCAGGCGGTAGCGGCGGTCGGCCACCGCGAGCAGCCCGCCGAGCGACATCAGCACGCACCCGCCCCAGATCCAGTTGACGAAGGGCTTGACGTAGATGCGCACCGCCCACGCCTTGCCGCCGTCGAGCGGCTCGCCGAGCGACACGTACAGGTCGCGCGTGAAGCCGCGCTCGAGCGCGACCTCGGTCATCGGCATGCTGCTGCGGTGGTAGCTGCGCTTCTCGGGGTAGACGGTCTTGACGAGACGGCCGTCACGCGTCAGCTCGAAGGTCGCGCGCACCGCGTCGTAGTTCGGGCCCTGCACGGCCTGCAGCCCGACCAGCTTGAACGCGTAGCCGCCGGCGTTCGCGCTGCTGCCGACCTCCATCTTCAGGTCCTGCTCGGTCTCGTAGCCGCCGACCAGCGTGACGCCGATGACGAACACGCCCACCCCGGCGTGCGCCAGCAGCATGCCGTACCAGCTGCCGGTCTGCGTCTTCAGGCGCGGCCACCACAGCGCCAGCGGCTGGCCCTGCACGCGCTGGAACAGCGTGTACGCCGACGTGGCGAGGATCCAGAACGCGAGGAACAGCCCGAAGCCGACCAGCGGCGTGAAGCGGCCGAACGCGAACGGCGCGACGACCGCCGCGACCAGGCTCACGGCGGCGGCCCAGCGCAGACGCACCGCGAGTTCGGGCAGGCTCGCCTTCTTCCACTTCGCGATGGGCCCGACGCCCATCAGGAACAGCGCCGGCGCCATCAGCGGCACGAACACCGCATTGAAGTACGCCGGGCCGACCGAGATCTTGCCCAGGCCGAACGCGTCGAGCACCAGCGGGTACAGCGTGCCGAGCATGACGGCGGCGGTGGCCACCATCAGCAGCACGTTGTTGGCCAGCAGCATGCCCTCGCGCGAGACCGGCTCGAACATGCCGCCCACGCCGACCTTCGGCCCGCGCCAGGCGAACAGCAGCAGCGAGCCACCGACCACCGCGACCAGGAAGCCGAGGATGAAGATGCCGCGCTCCGGGTCGGTGGCGAAGGCGTGCACCGACGACAGCACGCCCGAGCGCACGAGGAAGGTGCCCAGCAGCGACAGCGAGAACGCCAGGATCGCCAGCAGCACGGTCCACATCTTGAACCCGCCGCGCTTCTCGGTGACGGCCAGCGAGTGGATCAGCGCGGTGCCGACCAGCCAGGGCATGAACGACGCGTTCTCGACCGGGTCCCAGAACCACCAGCCGCCCCAGCCGAGTTCGTAGTACGCCCAGGCGCTGCCCAGCGCGATGCCCAGCGTCAGGAAGATCCACGCCGCGGTGGTCCACGGCCGCGACCAGCGCGCCCAGGTGCTGTCCAGCCGCCCCGAGATCAGCGCCGCGATGGCGAACGCGAACGCCACCGAGAAGCCGACGTAGCCCATGTACAGCAGCGGCGGGTGGTAGATCATGCCCGGGTCCTGCAGCAGCGGATTCAGGTCGTTGCCGTCGGCGGCAGCCGGAAGCAGGCGCCAGAACGGGTTCGACGTGACGAGCATGAACAGCAGGAAGCCGACGCTGACCAGCCCCATCACCGCGAGCACGCGGGCGACCATCACTTCGGGCAGCTGGCGCGAGAACAGCGCCACCGCCACCGTCCAGCCCGACATCAGCAGCACCCACAGCAGCACCGAGCCTTCGTGGTTGCCCCACACCGCGGTGACCTTGTAGTAGGTCGGCAGCGCGATGCTCGAGTGCTGCGCCGCCAGCAGCACCGAGAAGTCGTCGACGACGAAGGCCCAGGTCAGGCAGCCGAAGGCGAAGGCCACCAGCACGAACTGCACCACCGCCGCCGGCCGCGCCAGCGCGACCCAGCCGGCGTGACCGCGCCAGCTGCCGACCAGCGGCAACGCGGTCTGCGCCAGCGCGACGACGACCAGCGCCAGGATCAGCGCGAAGTGACCGAGTTCGGGGATCACCGCGCGCCCCCGCCCTGCGCGTCGAGCTGGCCCTGCAGCGACGGCATCTGCCCCTTCTTGGCCTGCGCCAGCGCTTCGGCGGCCTCGGGCGGCATGTAGTTCTCGTCGTGCTTGGCCAGCACCTGGTCGGCGCGGAACATGCCGTCGGCGCCGATGCGGCCCTGCGCGACCACGCCCTTGCCCTCCTGGAACAGGTCGGGGAGCATGCCCGTGTAGGTCACCGGCACGGTCTGCGCGGTGTCGGTGATGCGAAAGTGCACGGTCAGCCCGTCGCGCTGCAGGCTGCCCTCCTCGACGAGCCCGCCGACGCGGAACGCGCGGTCCTTCGGCGCCTCGTTCGACGCCACCTGCGTGGGGCTGTAGAAGAACACCAGGTTGCTCTGGAAGGCGTTGAGCACGAGGGCGGTGACCGCCGCCAGGGTGGCCACGCCGCCGACGACGGCCAGTGCGCGCTTGGTGCGGGGTTTCATTCGTCGATCTCCTGGGCCAGTGCCTTGCGACGCACGCGCAGCGCCCAAAGTTCCGCCCCCAGCACGAGCACCAACATGCCGTACGAGCCCCAGACGTACAGGCCGTAGCCGCCCATCGCGACGAAGTCGGCGAAGCTGTCCCAGTGCCAGTCCATCCTCAGCGACTCCACCGCGCTGCGCACGACCTGCGACGCCTGCGCACGCGACCATCCAGCGGCCGCCGCGCATCCGGCTTCGCCGGTGCGCTGGCGGCGCCCCCCTGGGGGAGGCGCCGAAGGCGCTTCGGGGGGGTCATGTCACGCCCACTGCTCGCGCGGCAGGTGCTTTCGGGTCCAGGCCGCGCCGCGCTCGCGCTCCAGGATGATGGTGCGCACGCGCGCGAAGACCACCGCGAAGCAATAGGCCCACAGCGCCAGCGACATGATCAGCATCGCCTGCAGCATGATCTCGGCCATGCTCGAGCCCTGGGTGACGCTGACCGAGGCGCCCTGGTGCAGCGTGTTCCACCACTTGACCGAGTAGTAGATGATCGGCACGTTGACCGCGCCGACGATGGCCAGCAGGCCGCTGGCGCGGTCGGCGCGGCGCTCGTCGTCGATCGCGCCGCGCAGCGACAGGTAGCCGATGTAGAGGAACAGCAGGATCAGCTCCGAGGTCAGCCTCGCGTCCCACACCCACCAGGTGCCCCAGGTCGGCTTGCCCCACAGCGCGCCCGTCCACAGCGACAGGAACGCCATCAGCGCGCCGGTGGGCGCGATCGCCTGCGCCAGCATGAAGGCCAGCCGGGCGTTGAAGATCATGCCGATCGCGGCCCAGAAGGCCATCGCCAGGTACAGCACCATCGACATCCACGACACCGGGACGTGGATGTAGATGATGCGGTAGCTGTCGCCCTGCTGGAAGTCGGTCGGCGCCAGCCCCAGGCCGACCACCAGTCCGACCGCCGCCAGCAACAGCGCCGCCGCCGCGAACCACGGGATGCACCGGCCGGCCAGAGCGTGGAAACGCTGCGGGGCGGCGTAGTAGAACCAGTTGATCCGATTGCCGGGCATAACAAAGATCAATTCTGCCGGATCGCTGCGCCGCGTCCTTTGCTGCGGATCAGTCCAGGCTGATGCGCAGCGCCGCCGCGGCGGCCCACGGCGCGAGGAACAGGCTCGCCGCGAGCATCGCGCCGAGGATCGAGAAGTGCCCCGCAGTGCCCATGCCGGCGACGGCGGCGTCGACCGCTCCGGCGCCGAAGATCAGCACCGGCGTGACCAGCGGCAGCACCAGCAGCGCGAGCAGCACCGCCGCGCCGCGCACGCCCACCGTCAGCGCGGCGCCGATCGCGCCGAGCAGGCTGAGCACCGGCGTGCCGGCCAGCAGCGCCAGCACCAGCACGCCGATCGCCCCGGCGCCCAGCCCGAACTGCAGCGCCAGCAGCGGCGCCACCGCGGTCAGCAGCAGCCCCGAGACCAGCCAGTGTGCGGCCACCTTGGCCGCCACCAGCAGGGGCAGCGGCGTCGGCGCGAGCAGCATCTGCTCGAGCGTGCCGTCGGCCGCGTCGTCGGCGAACAGCCGCGGCATCGACAGCATCGACGCCAGCAACGCGGCGACCCAGACCACGCCGGCGCCCATCGTGCGCAGCAGCGCCGGCTCGGGGCCGACGCCGAGCGGGAACAGGCTGGCGACGATGACGAAGAAGAACACCGCGCCCAGCGTGTCGGCCTTGCGCCGCAGCGCCAGGCGCAGGTCGCGCACGAACAGCGCACGCATCGCCCCCAGCGTGCCGGCGGGCTTCATGCGGCGGCCGCCCGGCACCGCGTCACAGGTTCACCGTCAGCGGTTCGACCAGACCGTCCAGCGGCAGCGGCTGGTGGCTGGTGAGCACGACGACGCCGCCGGCGGCGAGCTGGTCGCGCACCAGCGCGGACAGCCACCGCGCAGCGTCGACGTCGAGGGCGTTGAACGGTTCGTCGAGCACCCACAGCCGCTGCGGGCCGTCCAGCGCGAGCCGCGCCAGCACGACGCGGCGGCGCTGGCCGGCCGAGAGCGCGCGCGCCGGCAATCGCTCGCGTCCCTTCAGCCCGGCGGCGGCCAGCGCGGTCGCGGCCTCGGCCGCCGACACGCCGTCGCCACCCAGCGCCGCGAGCATGCGCAGGTTCTCGAGCGCGCTGAGGTCGTCCTTCAGCGCCGCCGCGTGGCCGATGTAGACCAGCTCGCGGTGGAAGGCCTCGCGCTGCGCGGCGATCGGCTCGCCGCGCCAGCGCACCTCGCCCGCGGCGGGCGAGGTCAGCCCGACGAGCATGCGCAGCAGCGTGGTCTTGCCGGCCCCGTTGGCGCCGGCCACGCGCAGCAACTGCCCCGGCCCGGCGGCCAGCGCGAGGCCGCTGAAGAGCACGCGGCGCCCGCGGCGTGCCTGGAGGTCGCTCACGGTCAGCACGGCGCGCACTCTACAACGCGGCGCGCGGCGATCGCGCGGCATCGACGCCAGCGGCGCGCTGCGCCGGCGAACCGCGGCGCCGCGCGCCAACGCGGGTGCGCGCGCGCCGGACGTGACGCGGCATGCCACGCACGGCATTACCCTTGTGGGTAGCGATGCGTACCCCTTCGCGGTAATAGACGCTCGCGACGGCGGTTGCGCCTAATCCCCACAGGTCTCAGGGTGAGGCGCGCGTGCGCCGGCATGCCCGCGCATGGCCGACCTTCACGCACACACGGTATGTCGCACACCCCGTTGCACGATCCCGCGGCCGCCCCACAGGCCGAAGCGGCGCAGGAAACGCGCAAGACCGTCGGCTGCCTGCATGCCGGACGGCAGAGCGGCTCCTGTCGCGCTGGCCGTCCATGATCCTCGCGCCGACCCCGGGCTCGCAGGTCGCGGCAGTGCTGGCGGCGAAGCCCGGCGTCCTGTGCGTCGTCGCCTCGGTGCTGCGCCTGTACCGCAGGTCGCCACCGGCGGCCGAACGCCTGCGGCGCCGCGTCGGCGTCATGCGCGAAGTCGGCCCCGCGCGCGACGATGCCCCCGCGAACTTTCGGAGCCCCACGCCATGAGCGACGCCCTCAACTACCTCGTCAAGACGCGCCCCGACGCGGTGGGCCACTACTTTGCGTTCCTCAAGGCCTGCGGCACGCACCTCGACCCGAAGACGCGCGACCTGATCTCGATCATCACCAAGGTGCACGCACAGACCGAGCGCGGCTTCAAGCAGTACCTCGGGCGCGCGCTGCGCGACGGGGTCAGGCCGATGGAGGTGCTCGACGCGCTGCTGATGGCGTTCCCGGCGCTGGGGCTGGCGAAGATCGTCTGGGCGGTGGACCTGATCCTCGCGATGGACCTGCCCGAGTTTCGTCCCGAGGCACTCGCCGCCGAGGGCGCCTGGCACGACGTGATGCCCACGCGCGGCTTTCGCGCCGGGCAGGTGCGGCGTGTCGACTGCGACGGCCGTGCGCTGTTCGTGACCAAGGACGCCAGGGGCTGGCGCGCCTACGACAGCCGCTGCCCGCACCAGACCACCGACATCCCGCACCTGGCGCTGCAGGGCACGACGCTGACCTGTCCGAAGCACCAGTGGCAGTTCGACATCCGCACCGGCGAGTGCATCGCCAAGGGCACCAGCCCGCTGCGCCAGTGGCCGACCAAGGTCGAGCAGGGCCGGCTGTACGCGCGCTGGTGATCGAGTCGCGCGAACCCCCGACAACAACAGCCCACGGGCACCTTCCTACCCCACGACCCTCAGGAGACATCACGATGACCCCGACCCCCCGCCGCCTCCAGCGCACCGCCTGCGCCGCCGCCGTGCTCGGCTGCGCGCTGCCCGCGCTGGCCACCAACGGCATGAACATGGAAGGCTACGGCCCGATCTCCACCGGCATGGGCGGCGCTTCGCAGGCGCTCGACCACGGCTCGGCCGCGCTCGCGCAGAACCCGGCGACGCTGGCGCTGATGGGCGCTGGCGCGCGGCTCGACGTCGCGGTGGGGCTGCTCGGCCCGCGCGTCGAGAGCCGCGTCGACACGCCGATGGGTGCGATGGCCTCGAAGTCCGACGGCACTTCGTACGTGATGCCTGCGCTGGGCTACGTGCGGCGCAGCGGTCGCCTGGTGTACGGCCTGGGCGTGTTCGCGCAGGGCGGCATGGGCACCGAGTACAAGGCCTCGAGCTTCCTCGCCGCGGGTTCGGGCTTGCCGGTGCGCTCCGAGCTGGGCGTCGGCCGCGTGATGCTGCCGCTGGCCTACGACGTGACGCCCGAGTTCGCTGTCGGCGCGACGCTGGACTTCATGTGGGCCGGGCTGGACCTGCGCATGGCCGCGCCGGCGACGCAGCTCGGCGGGCTCGTCACCGGCGGCAGCGGCAACCTGGCCATGGGCCTGCCGCAGATGCTGCCGATGCTGCCGCCCGGCGCCTGGGCACGCATCGACTTCAGCGACAGCAGCGACTTCACCGGCCAGGCCAACTCCACCGGCTGGGCCGCCAAGCTCGGCATGGTCTACAAGGCCAGCCCGGCGCTGACGCTGGGCGCGTCGTACCAGTTCGAGTCTGACCTGGGCGACATGAAGACCGGGTCGACCGGCGCTTCGATGTCGATCCAGGGCATGGGCAGTATCCCGGGGCGCATCACCGTGGTCGACTTCCAGTGGCCGTCGATGCTGGCCGCGGGGGCCGCCTGGCAGGCCACGCCGGCGCTGCTGCTGGCCGTCGACGTGAAGCGCATCGGCTGGGCCGACGTGATGAAGAGCTTCCGCATGCGCTTCGACAGCGCGGCACCGGCCGCCAGCGGCTTCGACGGCTCGATCGACTTCGCGCTGCCGCAGGAGTGGAAGGACCAGACCGTGTTCAACCTCGGCCTGGCCTGGGCCGCCAGCGGCCAGCTCACGCTGCGCGCCGGCCTGAACCTGGCCGACAACCCGATCCCCGATGCGCTGGTGAACCCGCTGTTCCCGGCCACCGTCGAGCGCCACTACACCTTCGGGCTCGGCTGGCGCTTCGACCCGGCCAGCGAGCTGAACGCGTCGCTGACGCTGGCGCCCACCACCACCGTCACCAACGCGATGGGCATCGAGGTGGCGCACAAGCAGCGCAACGCGCAGCTGATGTACACGCACCGGTTTTGAGTGTCCCCCGGGCCGCCTGCCAGCCGGCCCGGGGTATCGCGGGTTGGACTTGATACCCTAGTGGGTATCTGATACAGTCGCGTCCGAAATCAGCCCCCGGACCATGACTGCACACCGCCTCCCCTTGATCGCCCTCGTCGCGGCTGCCGTGCTGACCGTCGCGCCCGGCCACGCCACCGCGGCCACCGCGGTCCCCACCGTCGCCGTCGGCCAAGGCGCCGCCGCCGCCGGCTTCGAGCTCGACGGCGCGCTCGAGCCGGTGCGCCAGAGCACGGTCGCCGCGCAGGTGCCGGGCAACGTGCTGCAGTTGCTGGTGCAGGCCGGCGATCGCGTCGCCGCCGGCCAGGTCATCGCGCGCATCGACGAGCGCGACGCGCAGGCCGGGTTGGCACGCAGCGACGCCGCGGTCGCGCAGGCCGAGGCCGAGTTGCGCAATGCGCGCGTGCACCTGGAGCGTTCACGCGAGCTGCGTGCACAGCAGTTCGTCAGCCAGGCGGCGCTCGACGTCGCCGAGACCCAGTACAAGGCCGCCGAGGCGGGGCTGCGACAGGCGCAGGCCGGGCGCACGCAGGCGGCGCTGGCGCGGGGTTTCGCGGCCGTCACGGCGCCGTTCGCCGGGGTCGTGCTGGCCACGCACCTGGAAGCCGGCGACCTCGCGTCGCCCGGCCGGCCGATCGCGACGATCTACGCCCCCGGGGTGCTGCGCGCGGTGGTGCAGGTGCCCGGCTCACGCATGGCGCTGGCGCGCAGCGCGCGGCGCGTCGAGGTGCAGCTGCCGGGCCGCGCGCAGTGGACCGCGCCGAGCAGCGCGACCGCGCTGCCCGTGGCCGACGCGGTGTCGCAGACCGTCGAGTGGCGCCTGGACCTGCCCGCCGACGCCGCCGCCGGTCAGCTGCCCGGCGCGACCGTGCGCGTGCGCTTCGTCGCCGACGCGGCGGCCCCGGTCGGCGACGCCGAGGTGCCGACGGTGCCGGCCGGCGCTCTGCTCAGGCGCGGCGAGCTGACCGCCGTCTACGTCGCGCAGGGGGAACGTTTCGTGCTGCGTGCGGTGCGCACCGGCGCGGCCGTCGGTGACCGCGTCCAGGTGCTGGCCGGGCTGAAGCCCGGCGAGCGCGTGGCCGCCGACCCGGTACGCGCCGGACTGGCCGGCGCGACCCCGGCACCGTGAGGGCGACGCGATGACCACCGAAGTCGCCGCCGCGGCGAACGCGACGCCGCACGAGGCCGGCGCGCCGATGGGCGTGTCGGGCCGGCTGGCGCGCGCCTTCCAGGCCAACGCGATCACCCCGCTGCTGGCGCTGGTCGCGCTGCTCATCGGCCTGTTCGCGGTGCTCGTGACGCCGCGCGAGGAAGAGCCGCAGATCAACGTCACGATGGCCAACGTGCTGATCCCGTTCCCCGGCGCCAGCAGCGCCGACGTGCAGAACATGGTCGCGCGGCCCGCCGAGCAGGTGCTGGCGCAGATCCACGGCATCGAGCACACCTACTCGGTGTCGCGCCCCGGCATGGCGGTGCTGACGGTGCAGTTCCAGGTCGGCGTCGCGCGAACCGAGGCGCTGGTGCGGCTGTACGACGTGCTCAACGCGAACCAGGACTGGCTGCCCGCCGGGCTGGGCACGCTCGCGCCGATCGTGCGCCCGAAGGGCATCGACGACGTGCCGGTGCTCGCGGTGACGCTGTGGGCCGACGACCAGCGCAGCGCCGACGAGTTGGAGCGCGTCGCGCACACCGTCGAGGCCGAACTCAAGCGCGTGAGCGGCAGCCGCGAGGTGCAGACCATCGGCGGGCCGGGGCGCGTGGTGCAGGTCACGCTCGACCCGAGCCGGCTGCGCCAGCGCGGCGTCGACGTCGTGCGCCTGCGCGAGACGCTCGCGGTGGCGAACTTCGGCATGCCCGCCGGGCAGGTGATTGGCGACGCGGGCCGCACCGTCACCTTCGAGACCGGCGAGTTCCTGCGCTCGGCCGACGAGGTCGGCGACCTGGTCGTCGGCGTGCACGCCGGCAAGCCGGTGTACCTGCGCGAGGTCGCCGCCGTCGAGGCCGGCGCCGCGCAGCCGCAGCGCTACGTGTGGTTCACGCCGGGCGCGGCGCCGGCCGAGGCGCCGCCGGGCGGCCAGGCCGCCGCACCCGCCGGCGCGGTGGACCCGGCGGTGACGATCACGGTAACGAAGAAGCCGGGCGAGAACGCCGTCGACGTCGCGGCCGCCGCCACGCGCCGCCTCGACGAACTGCGCAACACCGTGATCCCCGACGGCATCCGCGCCACGGTGACGCGCGACTACGGCGCCACCGCGGCGGAGAAGGCGAACCAGCTGATCAGCAAGCTGGCGTTCGCGACCGGCTCGGTGATCCTGCTCGTCGGGCTCGCGCTCGGCCGGCGCGAGGCGGTGATCGTCGGCGCCGCGGTGATCCTGACGCTGACCGCGACGCTGTTCGCCAGCTGGGCCTGGGGCTTCACGCTCAACCGCGTGAGCCTGTTCGCGCTGATCTTCTCGATCGGCATCCTCGTCGACGACGCGATCGTCGTCGTCGAGAACATCCACCGCCACCAGCAGCTCACGCCGGGCAGACCGCTGGCCGAGATCATCCCGCTGGCGGTCGACGAAGTCGGCGGACCGACCATCCTCGCGACGCTGACCGTCATCGCGGCGCTGCTGCCGATGGCCTTCGTCACCGGGCTGATGGGCCCTTACATGGCGCCGATCCCGATCAACGCCAGCATGGGCATGGCGATCTCGCTGGCGATCGCGTTCACCGTCACGCCGTGGCTCGCGCTCAGGCTGATGAAGCCGCACGGCCACGGTGCGCACGCCGCCGGCGACGACCACGCACCGAAGGGGCTGGCCGGCAAGCTGTCGGGCCTGTTCACCGCGCTGCTGACGCCGCTGCTCGACAGTGCGAAGAAGCGCTGGCTGCTCGCCGCCGGCATCGTCGCCGCGCTCGCGCTGTCGGTGGGCCTGGCCGCGGTGCAGTGGGTCGTGCTGAAGATGCTGCCGTTCGACAACAAGAGCGAGTTCCAGGTCGTCGTCGACATGCCGTCCGGCACGCCGCTCGAGGACACCGCGGCCGCGCTGCACGACATGGCGGCGTTCCTCGCGCGCCAGCCCGAGGTGCGCGACCTGCAGGGCTACGCCGGCACCGCGAGCCCGATCACGTTCAACGGCCTGGTGCGCCAGTACTACATGCGCGCCGACGCCGAGCACGGCGACCTGCAGGTCAACCTGGTCGACAAGGCGCACCGCGACGAGCAGAGCCACGCGATCGCGCAGCGCCTGCGCCCCGAGCTCGAGAAGATCGCCGCCGGCCACGGTGCGCGCATCAAGGTCGTCGAGGTGCCGCCGGGCCCGCCGGTGATGAGCCCGCTGGTGGCCGAGGTCTACGGCCCCGACGAGGCCGGACGCCAGGCCGTGGCGCGCCGCCTGGAGCAGGCCTTCCATGCCACCCCCGACATCGTCGCCGTCGACACCTCGCTGAAGGAGGACGCGCCGCGCGCCTTCCTGCGCGTGCAGCGCCAGCGCGCCGAGTCGCTGGGCATCCCGGTGGCGGTGGTCGCGCAGACGGTGCACGGCGCGCTGAGCGGCGCCGACGCCGCGTGGCTGCACGACGGTCAGAGCAAGTACCCGGTGCCGGTGCGGCTGCAGCTGCCGCGCGAGGCGCAGGTCGGGCTCGACGCGCTGCTCGCGCTGCCGCTGCGCGCGGCGGGCGGCCAGCTGGTGCCGCTGTCGGAACTGGTGCGCGTCGAGCAGGGCGTCATCGACAAGCCGCTGTACACGAAGGACCTGCACCACGTCAGCTACGTGTTCGGCGACGTCGGCGCCGGCGGCGCGACGGCCGACTCTCCGCTGTACGGCCTCGCCGGCATCCGCGGCCGGCTCGCCGAGGCCGCGCTGCCGGGCACCACGCTGGGCGAGTACTGGATCCGCCAGCCGAGCGACCCGTTCCGCGAGTACGCCGTCAAGTGGGACGGCGAGTGGCAGATCACCTACGAGACCTTCCGCGACATGGGTGCCGCCTACGCGGTGGGCCTGATCCTGATCTATCTGCTGGTCGTGGCGCAGTTCCGCAACTACGGCGTGCCGCTGGTGATCATGGCGCCGATTCCGCTGACGATCATCGGCGTGATGCCGGGCCACGCGCTGCT
>NZ_DAOKZA010000041.1:0-4379 GCF_035325925.1 Azohydromonas sp.
CTGCGCCACCATCGAGATCAAGATCAACTATTTCCGCCCGGTGCTCGAAGGCGAGTTGCAGTGCCGCAGCGTGCTGGTCCACCGCGGCCGCACGACGGCCAGCCTGGAGTCCACGCTGCTGGTCGCCGACACCGTGGTCGGCAAGGCGCTGGGCACGTTCGCGGTGTTCGCGCACCGGCGCGAGCCGGCGGTCTGAGCCGCGCGATGCACGTCCAGCCGGGTCACCTGCCCGGCTGCATCGGCCGCATCGCCGAACGGCACGCCACCCACTGCGCCGCGGCCTGGGCCCGCAGCTGCCCGGCGCGGCGATCGCGTTCTGCCGCCGGCGAGGCGATGCGCGCTTGCACCTGCGGCCCTTCGCCGGGCTCGACGCGGCGCGCCCCCTGCACGGCAAGCGTCGCTGGCGGCTCGAGCCGGCGCGGCACGCCGCGGGGCCGGGTGGTGGACGGACTGCACCTCGCACGCCGGTGCGGCGCGTGGCGCCGCTGCGGTAGAGTGCCCCGCATGCGGTCGACGCAGGACTTCAACGATGGGGGCCGCGGCCACCTGCCGGGCCTGCTGGGCGTCGTGTTCACGCATGTCGGCGCCGACGAGGTGCGCGGCGAGCTGGTGGTGCGCCGCGAACTGATGGCGCCCAACGGCTTCCTGCACGCGGCGTCGGTGGTCGCGCTGGCCGACACCGCCTGCGGCTACGGCTGCCTGGCCAACCTGCCCGCCGATGCAGCGGGATTCACGACCCTCGAGCTGAAGTCCAACCACGTCGGCACCGCACGCGACGGCGTCGTCGACTGCGTGGCGCGGCCGGTGCACCTGGGCCGCACGACGCAGGTGTGGGACGCGGTCGTCACCCGCCGCGACGACGGCCGCACGCTGGCGATGTTCCGCTGCACGCAGCTGGTGCTGTACCCGCGCTAGCGGCGCGACCGCGAGGCGGGTGGATCGCAGGTCCGCAAATGGCCGGCACCACGGCGCGGCCCCGGGCACGATGCGCGCCCGGGCATCGCACGACACCATGACACCGAACTTCCGCATCGTCGGTCTGGACCCCGCCGCGTTCGAACCGCTGTTCCGGCTCGACGACCAGACGCTGCAGCGCCTGGGCGCGGCGCGGCGCATCGCCACCGCGTGCCCGGGTTATCCCTGTCGCGTCGGGCTCGACGACGCGGCCGTCGGCGACGAGCTGCTGCTGCTGACCCACGTGCACCACGACGTCGCGTCGCCGTACCGCGCCTCGGGGCCGGTCTTCGTGCGTCGCGGCGCGCGCGCCGCGCGCCTGGTGCCGGGCGAGGTGCCGCCGTGCGTCACGCGCCGGCAGATCTCGCTGCGCGGCTACGGCGCGGTGCACACGATGCTGCACGCGCGCTTGTGCGACGGCGCCGAGGTGGCGCAGGCGCTGCAGGACCTGTTCGGTGACGCTCGGGTCGCGTACGTGGACCTGCACAACGCCGCCGCCGGCTGCTTCGCCTGCCGCGCGCTGCGCGCCTGAAGCGCCTCGGCGCGCACACCCCTCTTGCCGGGGCCGGCCCCGCGAAGGAACAATCGCCCTGCCCCACCGCTCGAGACAGGAGTCCTGCATGTCGTCGCCGACGGCCGTCGCGCTCACCGGCCTGATCGCATGGACGCTGCTGCTGCTGCTGTGGATGGAGGCAGTGCGTTCAGCGCTGGTGGTCGGCGGTCGCGTGCCGGCCAACCAGTTCCGCCCCGACAACGCGAACCTGTCGCCCTTCATGCAGCGGCTGGCGCGCGCGCACGCGAACTGCACCGAGGGGCTGCCGATCTTCGGCGGGCTGATGCTGGTGGCGCTGGCCACCGGGCGCGCCGACGTCACCGACGGCCTCGCGCCGGTGCTGCTGGGCGCGCGCGTCGTGCAGTCGAGCATCCACCTGGCGTCGCTGTCGGTGGTGGCGGTGCACCTGCGTTTCACCGCGTTCGCGGTGCAGATGGGCATCGCCGTGTACTGGAGCTGGCGGCTGCTGGCCGCCTACGCGGCCGCGTAGCCGCGCCTGCCGGGACAGCGCCGCATGTCGCCTGTGCCAGACACACCCCGCGCGCCGGTGGTGCTCGGCCCCGGCGAAGGCCGCGCTTACGCGATGGGCCGCATCGCCGCGGTGTTCAAGGCCGACGGGGCCGAAACCGCGTCGCGCTACTCGGTCTCCGAATGGTGGCTCGAGCCGCACACGAGGGGCCCGGGCGCGCACGCCCACCCCGAGGACGACGTGTTCTACGTGCTCGAGGGCACGATGAGCGTGCGCGTCGGCGATCGCTGGACCGACGCGCCGCGCGGCAGCTTCGTGCTGGTGCCCGGCGGCGTGGTGCACGACTTCGAGAACCGCGGCGACGTGCGCGCCGGCGTGCTGAACCTGTCGCTGCCCGGGGCGTTCGAGCCGCAGATGCCCGAGATTGTGCGCTGGTTCGTGCAGCACCCACCCGGCGACACGCGCGAGGGCAGCGCGTGATCGGGCCATGCGCCGCCGTGCCGCGGTACCGCTGCTGCTGGCCGCCACGCTCGGCGCCTGTTCGACGATGAACGCCCACGACCCCACCGAGACCCTTCGCGCGCAGGTGTTCGCCGCCGAACGCGCCTTCGCGCGCGCGATGGCCGAGCGCAGGCTCGACGACTTCGCGCACCACGTCGACGACGAGGCGGTGTTCATCGGCGCCCAGGTGCTGCGCGGCAAGGCGCAGGTGCTGGCCGGCTGGTCGCGTTTCTTCGAGGCGCCGGCGGCACCGTTCTCGTGGGAGCCCGACCGCGTCGAGCCGCTTGCGTCGGGCACGCTGGCGCTGAGCACCGGACCGGTGCGCGACCCGTCGGGCCGCGTCGTCGCGCGCTTCCAGTCGATCTGGCGCCAGGCGGCGCCCGGCGCGTGGCGCGTGGCGCGTGGTGTTCGACAAGGGCAGCCCGCCCGACCCGTCGGACCGCTAGGCGCGCGCCCGTTAAGCTCGGGCCCGGGCGCACCGCCGCGCCCGCCACCCGACATCGTCGTATGGAGTTCCGCCTGATCTACGAAGGGCCGCTGCGCGGCCAGGGCGCCAAGTCGACCCACAAGTGGGAGATCCGGCGCGCGCTGCACCCGCAGCTGCAGCGGCTGTGGCAGCTGCGCCCGCTCGAGACGCTGGCCGACTCGCTGCTCGCGTACCCGCCGCGGCCCGACAAGGTGTCGGTGATCGTCGAGAAAGGCGGTCTGCACTTCGCGCCGCTGGTCACGCAGCGGCTGAATCTGTACGTCGAGCTGTCGGTGCTGCTGTTCCGCCAGCAGCCGCGTGGCACGCTGATCACCGATGGCGGCGACATCGACAACCGGCTGAAGACGCTGCTCGACGGCCTGCGCGTGCCGCACGGCTCGCTCGAGGGGCGCAAGACGCTGCCCGACGAACCCGACCCCGACCCGATGTTCTGCCTGCTCGAGGACGACTCGCTGGTGACCAAGGTCTCGGTCGAGTCGGAGCAGCTGCTGCGCCCGGCGCGCCCCGACGAGGTGGTGGCGATCATCTCGGTGCACGTCAAGAAGACCGTGCTGACGCACTCGAACATGTCGCTGTAGCCTCGACGAGGCATCATGCACGCCGACCGCCCACCGACCGCCCACCGATGAGCCGACTCGCCGTCCATCACATCCCCGTGTGCCCGTTCTGCCAGCGGCTGGAGATCCAGCTCGCGCTGATGGACCGTCGCGACGCCGTCGACTTCCACGTCGTCGACATCACCCGACCGCGCCCCGAGGCGCTGCTGGCACTGACGCGCGGCAGCACCGCGCTGCCGATCCTCGTCACCGAGGACGGCCGCGTGATCAAGGAGAGCCTGGTCATCATGCAGTACCTCGACGACCGCTTTGCCGAGCGGCGCCTCGCGCAGCGCGACCCGTACCGCCACGCCGTCGAGGGCATGCTCACGCGCATGGAAGGCGACTTCGTCGCGCAGGGCTACCGCTTCGTGATGAACCAGCAGCGCGAGCTGCGCGACGCGCTGCACGAGGGCATGCTCGCGCAGTACGCCCGGCTCGACGCCTTCCTCGTCGAGCACGCGCCCGACGGCACGTATCTGTTCGAGGACTTCGGCTGGGCCGAGGCGGTGTACACGCCGATGTTCATGCGCTTCTGGTTCCTCGAGTACTACGAAGGCTTCGACCTGCCCGACGAGCCGCGCTACGCACGCGTGCGCCGCTGGCGCGACGCCTGCCTGGCGCACCCCGCGGCGCAGCAGGTCAGCCGCGAGCAGATCGTCAAGCTGTACTACGACTATGCGCAGGGCGCCGGCAACGGTGCGCTGCTGCCCGGGCGCACGCGGTCGTCGTTCGCGTTCGAGCCCGACTGGCGCGATCGCCCCTGGCCGCCGCGCGCCAAGTACGGCGATCGCGCCACCGACGCGCAGCTCGGGCTGC